>JBKBXK010000032.1:0-13988 GCA_046314095.1 Thermaurantiacus sp.
CTGCAATCAGCGGCACCAGCACCCGCCGGCCATCGGTGCGCTCCACCTCCAGGATGTCCGACGCGCCATGGTTGGTTACGTCCATTACCCGGCCAAGCGGCGCACCTTCGGGCGAGACTACGGCAAGGCCGATCAGATCGTGCCAGTAGATCTCGCCCTCGAACAGCGGCGGCAGGCTCGCCCGCGGCACGGTCAGCGCCACGCCACGCAAAAGCTCGGCCGCCGTGCGGTCCCCAATCTCGGCAAAGCGGGCGATCGGGCCGTTGGGCCCCTCGCGCAGCGTCTGCAATGTGAGCGTCCGCCCACCCGCATCGAACCGCTCATGGCGCCGCAGGCTCTCGATCGACTCTGCGAAAAGCTTGAGGCGAACCTCGCCGGAAACCCCATGGGCGCCGGCAATGGCCGCAAGCGTGACCGGCCGCTCGGAAGGCGGAAGCTCAGGCCTCGGCGGTGCTGGTGTCGGCGGCGTCAGCGGCAGGCTCCTCGGCGGCGGCTTCCTCGGCGACAGGCTCGTCGGCCACGGGCTGCTGCTCTGCCTCGGCCTGCTCGGCCTCCTTCGCAGCGCGTGCCTCGGCCCGCTCCTTCGCCTTGTCGCCCGGCTCGGCCTTTTTCGGGTTGCTGCGCGCGATGCGCGTGCGCAGGCCCGCGGCGTCGAGAAAGCGTGCCACGCGATCGGTTGGCTGCGCGCCCTGGTCCAGCCAGTGCCTGGCCCGCTCTGCGTCAAGCGTCACCCGCTCGGCCGAATCCTTCGGCAGAAGCGGATTGTAGGTGCCCAGCTTCTCGATGAACCGCCCGTCCCGGGGGGAGCGGCTGTCGGCCACCACGATCCGGTAAAAGGGCCGCTTCTTGGCCCCGCCCCGGGCGAGGCGAATGGAAAGTGCCATCGTCTTGTCTGTCCTTTCTGGTGTGGATATCCCGCGATCTCAGCGTTTCTTCTTTTTGCCGCCGCGTTGCGGCGGCATCATGCCGGGGGGCAGGCGCGCGCCGGGTGGCATGAGGCCGGGCGGAAGCTGTGGCATGCCGCCCGCAAGCGCCGCCGGATCGGCACCACCGCCGGGCATTCCGGGCATGCCGCCGCCAGTGAACATCTGCGCGAGTGCGCCAAGCCCGCCCATCTTCTTCAGCCGCTTCATGGCGCTCGCCATTTCCGCCTGCATCTTCATGAGCTTGTTTACATCCTGCACCTGGGTGCCAGAACCCTTGGCAACGCGGATCTTGCGCCGCGCATTCATGATGTCGGGCTTCGACCGCTCCTTGGGCGTCATCGAAAGGATGATGGCTTCCAGCCGCGCGATTGCCCGGTCGTCGATGTTCGCATCCGCCATCGCCTGCTTCATCTTGCCCATGCCGGGCATCAGATTGGCCAGCATGCCCATCCCGCCCATGCGCTTCATCTGCCGGAACTGCATCAGCATGTCGTTCATGTCGAAGCCGCCCTTCTCGAGCTTCTCCGCCATCTTCTGCGCATCCTCGACGTCGAGGCTCTCCGCTGCGCGTTCGACGAGGCTCACGACGTCGCCCATGCCGAGGATGCGGCTCGCCGCGCGCTCGGGGTGGAACGCTTCCAGCGCGTCCAGCTTTTCGCCCGTGCCGATGAACTTGATTGGCTTGCCGGTGACCTGCCGCATGGAAAGCGCCGCACCGCCGCGCGCGTCGCCATCCATGCGGGTGAGGATCACCCCGGAAAGCGCGACCCGTCCACCAAAGGCGGTGGCGACATTGACAGCATCCTGTCCGGTCAGCGCATCCACCACTAGCAGCGTCTCGGCCGGAACGGCCGATGTCGCCACCGCCTCCATCTCCGCCATCAGCTGCTCGTCCACATGCAGCCGGCCGGCGGTGTCGAGCATCAGCACGTCGAACCCCTGCAGCCGGCCGGCTTGCAGTGCGCGCTTGGCGATATCGGTCGGGATCTGCCCGGGAATGATCGGCAGGGTTGGGACTCCCACCTGCTCGCCAAGGATCTTGAGCTGCTCCTGGGCGGCAGGCCGGTTCACGTCCAGCGACGCCATCAGCACCTTCTTGCCACGCTTTTCCTTCAGCAGCCGTGCAAGCTTGGCGGTTGTGGTCGTTTTGCCGGACCCTTGCAGGCCGACCATCATCACCACTGCGGGCGGGGCGACGGCGAGGTCGATGTCAGCGGCTTCCGAGCCAAGCGTTTCGATCAGCGCGTCGTTGACGATCTTCACGACCTGCTGGCCCGGCGTCACCGATTTCAGAACCTCGGCGCCGATCGCCCGCTCGGTCGCCCGGTCGACGAACTGCTTTACCACCGGCAGGGCAACGTCGGCCTCCAGAAGCGCGACACGCACTTCGCGCATGGCCGCCCGCACCTCGAGTTCAGTGAGTGCGCCGCGCCCCTTCAGCCTGTCAAAGACAGCGCCCAGCCGTTCGGAAAGGCTGTCGAACATCAGGCGGTTGGCTCCTTCATCGGCCTTAGGTTCCAGTGGCCCCAACGAAAAACGCGCCGGCGAGCGAACCTTCGCTGGCCGGCGTGCATTCCGGGGGCGGCAGGTGCGGCCTGACCGGAACACGAGGAAGCACGCGATTGTCGCGGACTGTGCGGCGCGAATGACGCAGCCGGGCGCTCATGTCAATGCGGGCGGTCCCGCCCGCGAGCTCTAGATCCGCTCCGAAAGGCGGATAGCAGCCCGGCAGCCGGCCCGGATCAGCCCCGCAAGCAACGGATAAGCCGGCACCTCCTCGGCACCATGCGCGATCGCGCTCTCGCGATGCTCCACCTCGTCGGCCTGGAAGCGCTCGATGATGGCCTCGAGCTCTGGGTCATCGCCATCGAGCGCGCGGCGCTGCTCTTCGTAGTGTCGGTCGATCTCGGTTTCGACGGCGGCCGTCACTGCCATGGCCGCCCTGGGGCCCGCAAGCGCCGAGGCGACGCCAAGGGCATAGCCCGCTAGATGCCAGAGCGGATGCAGCAGGGTCGGCCGCACGCCACGCTCTGCCACGAGGCGGTTGAAGGTCTCGAGATGCGCCTCTTCCTGCGCGGCCATGCGCCTGATCTCGGTCGCGCAGCGGGCGCGATCGCCCATGACCGCGAGCTGGCCGGCATAGATGCGCGCAGCGCCATATTCGCCGGCGTGATCCACGCGGATCATGGCCTCGGTGTCGGGTACCGGATCGCCCGCCAATCTCATGCCTTCCTCCACGCAACGAGCGCGACAAGCGCGCTGCACGATGAAATCACTGCGTTCCACGCTGCCATGGAAAGCCCCAGAAAGGACCATGGTATGACGTCGCAACGCGGAACCTCAGCCTGCATCAACTGGCCGAGAAAGTCGGATGTGCTGCCGCCGGCATCCACCTGTGCGCCGCAGCCGACCGGGCTGGGCCACCAGCCCTGCTCAACACCGGCGTGCCAGCCGCCGAGCCCGCCGGCGACGGCCAGCGCCATGATCGAAAGAAGGCCCAGCCAGCGATTTCCCGAAAGAAGCGCAAGCGCCGCGAGGCCAGCTGCAGCGAGATGGCCCCAGCGCTGCCACATGCACATGGGGCAGGGCGCCATGCCACCCACGAACTGGAAAGCGAGCGCGCCGAGGATCAGGCTTCCCGAAACCATCAGCACGATGGCAGGCGCCCGCGCGTTCGGCCGCCCTGGGCGCTCGGCGGGCCCGTGCATGGCGCCGCGTCAGCGCGCGGCGGTGACGACCGGCGGTGCGCCGTTCAGTCGGGCGAGCATGCCGATGGCATAGTCGAGCTGGAAGTCCGTTACGCCGCGCGCCTTCAGCTCCTCGGCTGTCGCTGCGAAGCGCGGATCGGGCTTGCCATCGTCCTCCACAAGCGAATCCTCGGCCTTGCGTTCGCCGATCAGATGGTTGCGCAAGTCGGCCTCGCGTACCCGCGGCCGGTCATTGCGCGTCTCGTCGGTCAGCTGCGGCACCTGGATGTCAGGCCCGATGCCATCCTCCTGAACCGAGCGGCCCGCTGGCGTGTAATAGCGCGCGGTCGTAAGCCTGAGGCCGGTTTCCGGAGACAGCGGGATGAGGGTCTGCACCGAGCCCTTGCCAAAGCTCCGCTGGCCGATCACCAGCGCCCGCTTGTGGTCCTGAAGCGCACCGGCAACGATCTCGGCGGCCGATGCCGAACCTTCGTTCACCAAGACCACCACCGGCCTGCCGCCGGTAAGGTCCGCGGAGCGGGCGAAATAGCGCTCGATCTCGTTGCGGCCACGCCCGCGCTGGGAGACGATTTCGCCGCGGCTCATGAACACGTCGGCGACTTCGATTGCCTGGTCGAGGAGGCCGCCGGGGTTGGACCGGAGATCGAGCACGAACCCCGCGAGATCGGGGCCGATCTGCCGGGAAAGGGTGGTCACGCCCGCGCGCACGGCCTCGCCAGTCTGCCGGTTGAAAGTGGAAATCCGGATTACCCCCACATTGCCATGCGCCTCGAAGCGGACGGGCCGAATGCGGATAACCTCACGGGTGAGCGTCAGCTCCATTGGGCGCTGCACCCCGGGGCGCACCACTGTCAGGCGGATCTGGGTGCCCGGCCGGCCGCGCATCTTGTCCACCGCTTCGTTCAGCGACGATCCAACGATGAGTTCGCCATCGAGATGGGTAATGAAATCCCCGGCCTTGATGCCGGCGCGCGCTGCCGGCGTATCGTCGGTTGGGGAAACAACTTTCACCGCGCCATCCTCTGCGGTCACGGTCAGCCCAAGGCCGCCATATTCGCCATCGGTCTGGGTGCGCATGTTTTCGGTGTCACGCGCGTTCAGATAGCCGGAATGCGGATCCAGGCTTGCAAGCATTCCGTTGATCGCGCCCTCGATGAGTTTGGTGTCCTCGACCGGGTCCACATAGGCCTCGCGGACGCGGAGAAACACATCGATCAGCGTATCGAGTTGGCGGTAGGTTTCATTCTGGCGTGAGGCTTCGACCGCCGATGAGACCGGGACAATCGAGGCGACGGCAATGGCGGTGATCGCCCACGGGGCCACTTTCATGAAGCGCGCCTTCATACGCCCGCGGGCCTCCGTGTCTGCCACCAGCTTCTCCATCGCGTTCATCGCCTTGCGAGCCCTCTCGAACCCTCTTCCTAGCATGTCGCCCGGCATCCGTGAATGCGGCATGAAAGGGCGGATCGTCCACCTTGGAACCGTCTCATCCACTCCGGTGATAGGGATGTCCGGCAAGGATCGATGTGGCGCGAAACAGCTGTTCGGCCAGCATCGCGCGCACCAGCAGGTGCGGCCAGGTTGCGGGCCCGAACGCCAGAAGGAAATCGGCCTTGCGCCGGACGTCATCTGGCCACCCATCGGCCGGGCCAATCAGGAACCTGGTCTCGCGCACGCCATCGTCGCGCCATGCGCCCAGCCGCGCCGCGAGCAGTTCAGAGCTGAGCGCCGTCCCGCGCGCGTCGAGCACCACGGTGATGCTTCCCGGCTGCGCCGGAGGGACTGCGGGCGGCCCGCCAAGCTCGACCAGTCTGGTGGGCCAGGGGATACGCGCCAGATAGCGCGCAGTCAGCTCCGCTTCGGGCGAACGACCGGCCTTGCCGGAGGCGAGGATCTGCAGCCGCAAAGGGAGCGCCGCCGCCGCTCAGGGCGCGGCGTCGGCCGCGCGCGTCGGGAGACCATCGGCGTCGAACGCCCACATCTTCTCCAGGCCGTAGAAGTCGCGCACCTCCGGTCGGAACAGGTGCACCACCACGTCTCCGGCATCGATGAGCACCCAGTCCGCACTCGAAAGTCCTTCGATGCGGACATTGCGTCCGGTGCCGGCCTTGATGTCCTCCGCGAGGCGCGTGGCCATGGAGGCAACCTGCCGGGTCGAGCGGCCGGAGGCGATCACCATGTGATCGGCGATGCTGCTACGGCCTGACAACGGGATCGCCACCACGTCGAGCGCCTGCGCGTCGTCAAGGGAGCCAAGTACCAGATCCCGCAGCGCGTCCGCGCCCGGATCCGGGGCAAGCATGGGTTCGGTCAAGCGGCGCGCCTCCGGGGCGAATGGTCCTCGGCCCAGTCCGGATCGGCCGCGCGAAGCGCTGTCGCGGAAGTCGGATCGAGCCCCAGGTCGAGAAAGATCAGTGCCGGCAGCCGCCAGGTCCTCCAGTTGCGCGCAGACCGACGGCGAAACCGCCGCAGCCAGCCCATCGCCGGCGCGCGCCGGCTGGCGCTGTTATAGGGCGGTCGCGCAAGCACCACAATCGGTACCATGCGGGCGATCTCGCGCCACGCCGCCCAGCGATGGAACTGCAGGAGATTGTCGGCCCCCATGATCCAGACGAAGCGCACGTGCGGAAACCGCGCCTTCAGCGCTGCAACAGTATCGGCCGTCAGCTGCGTTTCCAGCTGGCATTCGATGTCAGAAACGCGAATGCGCGGATGGCGGGCCACGGCCTGCGCGCGAGAGAAGCGCGCATCGAACGGGGCCATTCCGGCCACCGGCTTTAACGGGTTCTGCGGCGACACCAGCCACCAGATCTCGTCGAGTCCCAACCGCTGCATGGCGGCAAGGCTCATGCGCCGGTGCGCGGCGTGCGCCGGGTTGAACGAGCCCCCGAGCAGGCCGACGGCTGTGCCCCGTTTCAGGCGCGCCCGACCTTCAGGGCCGACACTGGCCGGTGCCGCGTACCAGCCATTTCATTGTCGTCAGGCCCTCGAGTGCCACTGGCCCGCGCGCATGCAGCCGCCCGGTGGCGATACCGATCTCCGCTCCCAGCCCGAACTCGAAGCCGTCGGCGAACTGGGTGGAGGCATTCCACATGGCGATCGCCGAATCCACGCCGGCAAGAAACCGCTCGGCCGTCTGGCGATTCTCGGTCAGGATCGCATCGGTATGCTGTGATCCATGGGCGTTCACATGGGCTACTGCTTCGTCCACGCCATCGACCAGTTTCACGCTCAGCACCGGTGCCAGATACTCGGTGTCCCAGTCCTCCTCGGTCGCAGGGGCCAGACGCGGATCGAGGTTCAGAAGCTCATCCGAAACGCGCAAGGCACATCCAGCGTCGGCAAGGTCACGCAAAAGCGGCGCTGCTGCCTCTGCCACCGGCCGGTCGATCAGAAGCGTCTCGGTGGCGCCACAAATGCCGGTGCGCCGCATCTTGGCGTTGAAAACGACAGCGTGCGCTGTTTCCATGTCCGCATCGCGATCGATGTAGCTGTGGCAGATGCCATCGAGATGGGCGAGCACGGGCACGCGCGCCTCCTCCTGCACGCGCGCCACCAGGCCCTTGCCACCCCGCGGCACGAGGATGTCGATGAGGCCGGATGCCCGCAGCATCGCACCCACCAGCGCCCGGTCAGCCGAGGGCAGAATCTGCACCGCGTCTGCGGAAAGGCCAGCCCCTGCAAGCCCTTCCGCCAAGGCGACGTGGATCGCACCGGCCGATTCCCAGGCCTCTGATCCCGGCCGGAGGATGGCCGCGTTCCCGGCCATCACGCACAGCGCGGCGGCGTCCGCTGTCACGTTCGGGCGGGATTCGTAGATGATACCCACCACCCCCAGCGGCACGCGGATGCGGGCGATTTCCAGGCCGTTCGGCCGGGTGCGCATGTCGATGACTTCGCCGACCGGGTCGGGCAGGGCCGCTACCGCCTCGACACCGGCCGCCATCGCCTCCAGCCGACCGCTGTCGAGGTGCAGGCGGTCGAGGAGGGCAGGGGAGATGCCGTTCGCCCGGCCGCGCGCCGTGTCGCGCGCATTGGCTTCAAGAATCCGCTCGCCATGCGCCCGGATCGCCCCGGCCATGGCGCGAAGCGCTGCCGCCTTCTGGTCAGTCGGGCTGCCGGCAAGAGCGCGCGCCGCCACCCTGGCCCGGCGCCCGAGCGCGGCCACAATCGCGTCGGGCGAACGCGCATGTTCGCCAACGCTGTCGTCGCGAAGGCCCGCCTCGGCGACCGGCGAGTGGTCCGTCCGCGCGTCGTTGGGCAACACGCGCGGGCTGTCGCCATCGTCGCCGGGCACATCCTTAGGTCTCTTTTGCGTGATCAGCCGGTCGTCGCTCACAGCATCACCATCTGGTCGCGGTGGATCATCGCCGCGCGCGGAGCATAGCCGAGCACGGCTGCGATTGCATCGCTCTGCTTGCCGGCCGCCTGCCGGGCATCGGCGGCATCGTAGGAGACAAGGCCGCGCGCCACCGCCATGCCGTCTGGCCCCAGCACGTCCACTGCATCGCCACGCGCAAAATCGCCGTCCACGCGGGTTACGCCAGCCGGCAACAGGCTGCGCCCGGCGCGCAATGCTGCGACTGCCCCCGCATCGACATGCAGCCGGCCCGCCACCTGCATCCGTCCGGCGAGCCATGCCTTGCGCGCCTGCAGCCCGCCCCGGGCGTGGAAGATGGTGCCACGGCCCGTCTCGCCGAAGCGGGCCAGCGGATGCGGCTCTCGCCCGCTTGCGATCGCCACGGCCACGCCGGCGGCCAGCGCCATGCGCGCTGCTTCCACCTTGGCCGCCATCCCGCCCGAGCCAAGTCCGGAGCCGGAACTTGCCTCGGCCATGCCGGCAACCGCGCCGAGCTCATGGACATCTTCCACCAGCCGGGCGGAAGGGTCGGTTGCAGGATTGCCGGTGTAAAGCCCCTCGACATCCGAAAGCAGCAGCAGACCACCCGCGCCCGCGGCCTGCGCGGCGCGCGCGGCGAGCCGGTCATTGTCGCCAAACCGGATTTCCTCGGTTGCAACGGAATCATTCTCGTTGAGGATGGGCAAGGCGCCGAGACCAAGGAGGCGCGTGAGCGTTGCTGCGGCATTCAGATAGCGCCGGCGGTCCTCGAAGTCGCCGAGTGTCACCAGCATCTGCGCGGCTTCAATGCCATGCGCGCCAAGAAGGTCAGCCCACAGTCCGGCAAGCAAAATCTGGCCGCAGGCCGCAGCAGCCTGGGCGTCTTCAAGGTTTGCGCGCCCGCCCCGCGCCAGGTTCAGGCGCATGGAGCCGAGCGCGATCGCGCCCGAGGAGACGAGCACGATCTTCTGGCCTTGTTCCCGGCGCGCGGCGATGTCGGCGGCGAGGCTGGCAGCCCAGTCCCGCCGGACAACGCCATCCGCGGCCACCAGCAGTGCGGAGCCGACTTTCACCACCAGCACGGGCGCTGCCGCCGGCCCGAAGCGCGCCGCGCGCGCGCAAGGGTCCTCCCTTCGGCTCAGAGCGGCGACCATGACATCCCCGCCTGTTCGGCCTCGTCCGCAGCATCCTCGACCGGCTGCAGATCCAGGAGTTCCAGCACCCGATCGAGCAGTGGCACCAGCCCGTCACGGCCTGCGGCGGAAACGGCGAAGATCTCTGCACCGGTTGCAGCCGCCAGATCGGCGGTGACGGCGGCCCGCCACTCCGCATCGGCAAGGTCGGCCTTGCTGAGCATCAGCAACCAGGGCTTGTCCTCAAGCCCTGCGCCATAGGTTGCAAGCTCGCTGCGCACTGTTTCCCAGTCCGCAACAGGGTCTTCCGCTGCGATGTCCACGAGATGCAGCAGCAGCCGGCATCGCTCGACATGGCCGAGGAACCGGTCGCCGATGCCGGCGCCCTCGGCTGCGCCTTCGATCAGCCCGGGAATATCCGCCATCACGAACTCGCGACCCCGGTGCGAGACGACGCCGAGTTGCGGTTTCAGGGTGGTGAAGGCATAGGCCCCAACCTTCGCCTTCGCGTTGGTGACGGCATTCAGCAGGCTGGACTTCCCGGCGTTCGGCAGGCCCACGAGCCCGACATCGGCCAGGAGCTTCAGCCGCAGCCACACGGAAAACTCCTCGCCGGGCGCACCCTTCTGAAACTGGCGGGGCGCACGGTTCGTCGCCGATTTGAAGAAGGCATTTCCCTTGCCGCCCTGACCACCCCTGGCAAGCAGCACCCGCTGCCCCACCTCCGTGATGTCACCAAGGAGCGTCCGCTCTTCGTCATCGGCAAGGATCTGCGTGCCCACGGGCACCGGGATCAGCAGGTCCTGTCCACCGCCGCCTGTCCGGTCCCGCCCCATGCCATGATGGCCCCGTTCGGCGCGGAAATGCTGCCGATAGCGGAAATCGATCAGGGTATTCAGCCCGGCCACACCTTCGAAGATGATGTCGCCGCCCTTGCCGCCGTCGCCTCCATCGGGCCCACCGAACTCGATGAACTTTTCCCGGCGGAACGACACGCAGCCGTCTCCACCCCAGCCGGAGCGCAGATGGATCTTCGCCTGGTCGAGGAACATCATCGGCGGGAGGTGGGCCAGAAAAAAGGCCGGGGCAAGCCCCGGCCGGTCAGCAACTCGCAGAGCGGCCCGGCTGCTATTCGGCGGCCTCGGCAGCGATCACCGACACATATTTCCTGCCGAGCTTGCCGTCGTGGAACTTCACTTCGCCGTGCGCGAGCGCAAACAGCGTATGATCCTTGCCGATGCCAACATTGCTGCCCGGATAGAATTTCGTGCCGCGCTGGCGCACGAGCACATTGCCGGCCAGCACCTGCTGTCCGCCAAACCGCTTCACGCCCAGCCGTTGACCCGGCGAGTCGCGGCCGTTGCGCGACGAACCGCCTGCTTTCTTGTGTGCCATTCCAAACCTCCGTCAGGCGATCTCGACGATTTTCAGAACCGTCTGCAGTTGCCGATGCCCGCGCTTGCGGCGGTAATTGTGCCGGCGCTTCTTCTTGAAGATGACCACCTTGTCACCCTTGTTCTGGGCAACGATCTCAGCCTTCACGGTTACGCCGTTGCCGGCCTTGTAAGCCCCTCCGTCCGAAACCATCAGAACATCGGAAAGCGTTACAGTATCGCCGGCTTCGCCCGGAAGGCGCTCGACCACGATTTTCTGTTCGGGCGCGACCCGATACTGCTTGCCGCCCGTGCGGACCACCGCGAACATCGCAACCACCTCTTGCCAAAAGAAACGCGCGGCAAGGCAGAGGCCCGCCGCGAGTGAGCGCGGGAGTTATGCGAGGGGTGGCCCCTTGTCAACCGGCGCAGGCAATGGAACGAAAGCGGGCCCAATGGAGAAATCTGCACACATGAAAAGCCTTGCTGTCGTCGCCATCCTCACAGTCTCGCTTGCAATGCCGGCCGGCGCCGAAACCATCGCCATTCGCGCAGAGCGACTGATCGCCGACCCACGCACAGATGCGGGCGCTCCGGCGCTGGTGATCGTCGAAGGCGGTCGGATCCGCGCGGTGCTCGCCGCCGATGCGCCGGTGCCGGTAGGCGCGCGCCTGGTGCCGCTGTCCGGTGTCACGCTGGTGCCCGGCCTCATCGATTCCCATGTCCATCTCACCAGCAATCCCGGCCTGAACTTTCTTGAACAGGCGCGCATCACGCCGGAAATGGCAACCGCCACCGGCATCGCCAACGCCCGGATTACCGTGCAGGCGGGCTTCACGACGGTGCGCGACGTAGGCTCGGCCCGGATGACCGCCTTTGCCGTGCGCGGCGCCATCGAGGGCGGCCTCGTCCCCGGCCCGCGGGTACTGGCATCCGGCGCCTCGATTTCCGTCGTCGGCGGCCACGCCGATGTCTCCGGCTTCCGGCCCGAGGTCAACGAACTCCTGGCCTCGGGCGCTGCCTGCACGGGGCCAGATGAATGCGCCCGCAGTGTCCGCAACGCGGCGAAGCTCGGCGCGAACCACGTCAAGATCACGGCAACCGGCGGGGTGCTGTCGCAGCAGGCGCGGGGGCTGGGGCTCCACTTCACAAGCGCCGAGCTGCGCGCAATCACCACGACCGCCCGGTCGCTGGGGTTGAAGGTCGCCTCGCATGCGCATGGCGATGACGGTATCCGGGCTTCGGTCGAGGCCGGGGTCGATTCGATCGAGCATGGGACGTTCATGGAGCCTGCAACCATCGCCCTCATGCGCCAGCGCCGCACCTGGTTCGTGCCCACGCTGATGGCCTATCAGGGGCTCGCCGATCGGGTGGGCCGCAACATCTATTCGCCGCAGGTCGAAGTGAAGGCGCGGGAGGCGCTCGACCGCTGGGGCACTGCCCTGCGGGCGGCACATGCAGGCGGGGTGCCGATCGCGTTTGGAACCGACGCCGGCGTGTTCGAGCATGGCCGCAACGGTGAGGAGTTTCGCCTGATGGTCGAAAAGGGCGGCATGACCCCGCGCGCGGCGCTTGTCGCCGCTACCACCGGGGCTGCCGAACTGTTGGGACTTTCTGCCGAAGCAGGCACCATTGCGCCGGGAAAATCCGCCGATCTCGTGGCGCTCGAGGGCGATCCGCTCGCCGATCCCTCCGCTTATACCCGCGTCCGCTTCGTCATGGCCGCCGGGCGCATCATCGCGCTGGACTGAGGCTCAGCTTCTGAGCGCCTCGATCGGGGAGAGTTGCGCAGCGCGCCGCGCCGGATACCAGCCGAAAAAAATGCCGACGGCCGCCGAGATCAGGAAGGCGGCGATAACCGAGGCCAGCGTCACGACCGTTTCGAACGGGAGCAGCCGGCCCGCGAGCAGCGAAAAGCCGACTCCGAGCGCAACTCCAACGAGACAGCCAACCAGGGAAAGCGCAAGCGCTTCCAGCAGGAACTGCAACCGCACGGCCGAGCGCGGCGCGCCGATCGCCATCCGGATCCCGATTTCCCGCGTTCGCTCCGTCACCGAAACCAGCATGATGTTCATGATGCCGATTCCGCCCACGAGCAGGCTGATGCCGCCGATGGCACCGAGGAGGAGCGAGATCGCGCCGGTGGTTTCCTTGAACGTGTCGCCGACTGCAGTCACGTTGGTGATGGTGAAATCATCCACCTGGCCTTCGCGGATGCCGTGCCGTCGGCGCAGAAGCTCGGTCATCCGGTCCTGCGTCGGCTCCAGTTCCGCCTCGCTCACAGCCGACACGATGATGGTGCGCACGCTCTGCCGGAAGGCGCCGCCGCCCTGGATCAGCCGTTGCGAGGCCGTCAGCGGGATGACCAGCACATCGTCCCGGTCCTGCCCGCCGATGCCCTGCCCGCGCACCGGGAGCACACCGACAACAGTGAACGATACGCCGCGTACGCGGATCTGCTGCCCCAGCGGATCGTTGGCGCCGAACAGCTCGTCGGCCACGCGTTGCCCCAGAACCGTCACCCGGGCCGCCTGGCGTTCCTCCATTTCGGTAAAGGCGCGCCCACGCGCCGGAAACCAGTCCTGCACGATGAACCAGCCGGGCGTTGCGGCTGTCACCAGCGTGAACCAGTTGGACGGGCCGGCCTGCACCTGCGCCTGCAACTGGGTGACGGGGGCTGCAGCCGCCACGCCGGGCAGGTCGGTGATCGCACGATAATCCTCGATGGTAAGCGTCGGCGCCGTCCCGGCCCCGGCACTGAAGCCTCCGCCGGTGCGCGCCGCGCCGGAGTTGACGATCAGGAGGTTGGAGCCAAGCGCCGAGATCGAGCGGGTCACATAGGACTGCACGCCTGAACCGATCGCAAGCATCAGGATCACGGCAGAGACGCCGATGATCATGCCCAGCATCGTGAGCGCCGAGCGCATCCGGTTGGCCGCCAGCGCCCGCATCGCCTCCTCGGCCATCGCGCCGATCATTGGATGCGCCTCAAGCGACCGCCTCGTAGTGGTGGGCCGCACCTCCGGCCAGGGCATCGCTGGTCGGCGGGCCGTCATAGAAGATGCGCCCATCTTCGATCCGCACCACACGGCGGCAGGCCTCGGCAACGCCCGGATCGTGGGTGACGATCACCACGGTCACGCCATTGTCCTCGTTCAGCTGGCGGAACAGGGCCAGGATTTCCGCGCCGGTTTTCGTGTCGAGCGCACCGGTTGGTTCGTCGGCAAGCAACAGCCGCGGCCGGTTGGCAAGCGCACGCGCGATTGCCACGCGCTGCTGCTGCCCGCCTGAAAGCTGGGTCGGCCGGCTGGTCAACTTGTCGCCCAGCCCCACCATTTCGAGTAGCTCCGCGGCCCGCGCGTCGCGCGCGCGCCGGGTCTGGTTCGCATAGACCATGGGCAGCGACACATTTGCGAGGGCCGAAAGCCGCGGCAGCAGGGTGAACTGCTGGAAGACGAACCCGATGGCGCGGTTTCTGAGCGCCGCAAGCTGCGGCTCGGACAGGACGG
>JBKBXK010000033.1:0-13838 GCA_046314095.1 Thermaurantiacus sp.
GCGGATATAGATCGAGATCGCCAGCATGATGACCGAAAGAAGGAACGGAACCCGCCATCCCCACGCCTCGAACTGCTCCTGTGTCATCACCGCACGGGTCACCAGCACCACGACGAGGCAGAGCAGGAACCCGCCGACCACCGAAATCTGTATCCAGCTGGTATATTCGCCGCGCCGGTGCCGGGGGGCATGTTCCCCCACATAGATCGCCGCCCCGCCATATTCGCCGCCAAGCGCCAGCCCCTGCAACAGCCGCAACAGCACCAGCAGGGCAGGGGCGGCGATGCCGATGGCGGCATAGGTGGGCAGAAGCCCGATCGCCGCCGTCGCGCCACCCATCAGCGTGATGGTGACGAGGAAGGTGCGCTTTCGCCCGATCACGTCGCCGAAATGGCCGAACAGCATCGCGCCCAGCGGCCGCACGGCAAAGCCGGCGCCGAAGGTGGCAAGGCTCGCCAACAGCGCGGCGGTCGGGTTGTCGATGGGGAAGAACAGCCGGCCGAGGAGCGCGGCCAGGATTCCGTAGAGGAAGAAATCATACCATTCGAAGACTGTGCCGAGCGAAGAGGCGATGATCACCCTCCGGTCGCGCTTGATGTCGATGGGCTGGTCAACGGCGGCGGCGGCGGTCGTCGCGTCCATCATCTCTCCCTCGGACCCCTTGATCGAAGCCAAGCGCCCTATTGCTGCGCGCCGCACGTGGCAAGCGCGCCGCTTGCCCATGGCTGCGCCTTCGCGCTCCGCAAGGCTGCTTGCCTCGTTCGGCAGAGGGGCCGGAAGGCGAGTTCGTGCACGACGAGGCGAGCAGGGCGAAGCGGCGCGGCGCCTATCTGCCTGTCCTGCTGGACGCCGTCGAACGCCCGCTCGGCTTCGGGGAAAAGCAGGCGCTGTCGCTGGTCGGCTGGAAAGGCAGCGCGCAGGACCCGCGCTATCAGGCGGTGCTGGCCGCCGCACGGGCCATCGTGGCGGGGGGCCGCAGGCGAAGCTGACGCCCGTGCCGGCGGCGCCGGCGGTCGGCCGGCGGGCGGTCGCCGACGGCGAACTCGCCATCCAGTTCGCGGAGATCCGCGCGGCGCGCGGGGAAACCGCGCTTGCCTTCCAGCAGCTCGCGCGTGCCGTCGAAACGCGCGACCCCGGCCTCGAGGATCTGCTGGTCGCGCCGGTCTTCGACGGGATGCGGAAAGACCCGCGCTTTGCAGACATTATTCGGCGGGCAGGCTTCCCGCCGGGCTGAGGCTCAGGCCGCCTCGAGGGCTGGCAGGCTTTCGCGTGCCGCAACGAAGCGCGCAACGATGGTCGCCACATCGTCGAGGCTGTGCTCGGAGGAGAGCGAGCAGCGCAAGAGGAACACGCCGGCGGGCGTGGCGGGCGGGCGGCTCATGTTCACATAGATGCCGTGGCGTAGCAGCGCATCCCACATCGCGACGGTCGACTCCTGGTCGGGCATCAGCACGGCGATGATGGCGCTTTCGGCCGTCTCGGTTGCAAGCCGGAACCCGGCGTCGCGGAGCCCGGCGTGGAGCGCCCGCGTCGCGGTCCAGAGGCGCTCGCGCTTGTCGGTTGCGCCCATCAGGCAGCGGATCGAGGCCTCGGCAGCGGCGACGACTGCGGGCGGCAGCGAGGCGGTGAAGCGATAGGGGTTGGTGACCAGCCGCAAAATCTCGAACTTCGGATGGTTGGAGACCGCAAAGCCGCCCACCGTGCCGACCGATTTCGAGAAGGTGCCGACCACGAAATCAATCGCGTCCTCGAGGCCCTGCGCCTCATAGACACCGCGGCCGTGGGTGCCGAAGAAGCCCATCGCGTGCGCCTCGTCCACCAGCACCATCGCGCCATGCGCCTTCGCAATGGCAACCAGCTCTGTGAGCGGCGCGACATCGCCCAGCATCGAATAGACGCCTTCCAGGATCACCAGCTTGCCCGCCTCGGCGGGAAGGCGCCCCAGCCGCTTGTCGAGATCGGCCGCATCATTGTGGCGGAAGCGGACCACCTCGGCATTGCCCAGCTTGCAGCCGTCGTAGATGGAGGCGTGGCTGTCGGCGTCGAGGATGATCACGTCGCCCTTGCCGGCAAGCGTCGAGACCATGCCGAGATTGGCCTGGTAGCCGGTCGAGAACACGATGGCATGGTCCATCGCGTAGAACTCCCGCAGCGCGGCTTCCACGCCCATGTGCGCGGAGAAGGTGCCGTTGAGCACCCGCGAGCCGGTGGAGCCGGCGCCGAACCGGTCGACCGCGGCCTTGGCGGCGGCGAGGACCGACGGCTCGAACGTCATCCCCATATAGTTGTAGGTGCCGACAAGGATGGTCTCGCGCCCGCCGATGATGGCGCGGGTGGGGGAAAGCACTTCTTCCATCACGACGCCGAACGGGTCCAGCATCCCGGCATCGAGCAGCGCCCGGTGTTCGACAGAATATCTGTCGAATTTGGACAGAAGATCTGTCATTCTGCCGCCCGCAGCCTCGCGACCGCATCCGCCACCTGGCCCACATTTTCCAGATCCGGAAGCAAATTCAGCGGCATGTTGATATCCCACTCATCCTCGATATTCGCCACCAGATCCATCACCGTCAACGAATCCAGTTCCAGATCATCCGCAAAACTTGTGTCCTCGCGCACCTCGATGCCCTTGTTGTTGTAGGGGGCGATGAGTTCGAGAAGCCGGGCAAGGATTTCGGCGCGGTCAGCCATGGTCATTCCTATCAGACAGGGTGGCGCAGGTGACAGGCCTTTGTGGCGAAACTGCGAAACCGGGCTGGCACAGGTGGGGCTTCGGTGGCAGGCTCAGGCCATGGGGGAGGACGATGATCGCACGGACACGTCCGAGGCCGCGCAGCCTGTGCGCTCGCAGCAGACGGTGGAGTTTCTGCGCGTGGTGCAGCAGCACCACATCCAGTTGTCGTCCATGGCGGATTTCAAGGCCAACATCCTGATGGCCGCCTGTGTGCTGCTCGTCTCGTTCAATCTTCGTGCCTTTGGTGATGGCCTGCCGCCGCCGGCAATGCTGATCCTTCTCGGTGGTGCCGTGGCAGCGGCTGTGTGTGCGCTGCTGGCGGTGATGCCGGCGACGGCGCGAAGGGCCGGTCAGGCGCCCAATCGCCTGTTCTTCGGCGGCTTCGCCGAGATGGAAGAGGCGGAGTACCAGGCCTGGATGCGGGGCTTGCTGGATGATCGTGTTCGGCTGGAAGAGGCGATGGTGCGCGACATCCACCAGCTCGGGCTGGTGCTGGCCCGCAAGAAGTATCTCTGGCTGGGCCGCGCCTATCGCCTGTTTCTCGCCGGGATACTCGGCGCCGCGCTGGTCTGGGCAGTCGATCTCCTTATCTGAGCGGAGGCAGCATCCCTTGCCGGCGGTACCAGCGCGCCGTTTCCGCCATGCCCTCGGCGAGATCGGTGCTGGGCTCCCAGAGGCCGAGCGCCCGCAAGGGGCCGCTGTCGGCGCTCCAGTCAGGATGGGGAAGATAGCGGGCGCGGTCGATGCTGAGCGAAGGAAGCCGCCCGGCCATGCGGGACACCAGCGTATCGAGGAGAGCACCGGCCGTCATGAGCGGGCGTGGCACCGCCAGTGCGCGCACCTCGCGTCCAACTGCGGCGCCAATGGCTGCGGCGATCTTGGCCTGCGAGTGGCCGCCGGCGCCATCGTCGATCTCGAAGGTGCCGCCGCTGCATCGCGCTTCGCCTGCCAGATCCTCGGCAAGGGCAAGGATGGCGCGCGCGAGGTCGGTCACGAAAATCATTGCTGCGACGCCGTGCGCGGGAACGGGGACCACGCCGCGCAGCGCCGCGCGGAACATGGGCAGAAACTCGGCGTCGCCAGGTCCGTAGACGGCGGGCGGGCGGAGGATGGCAAGCGGCCCCGCGGTGCCGCGTGCCACATCCTCGCCAAGCTTTTTTGTCTCGCCATAGATGGAAAGCCCCGGCTCTCGCGCGGCAAGCGAGGAGATGTGCAGGAGCGGTATCGTGTCGGCGACCGCGCGCACGGCGGCCGTGCCGAAGATATTGCCGGCCTCGAACCCGCGCCGGTCCCTCGCGTTGGTTACGCCCGCGATGTGCACGATTGCATCGACGCCGGCGACGAGGCGTTTGAGACTCTCCGGCTGCTCGAGGTTGCCCGGAATCCAGGCGATCCCTTCTCGCTCTTCCTGCGGGCGGCGGGCAAGCGCACGGATGCGATGCCCGCGCGCCAGCGCGGCATCCAGCACGTGGCGGCCAACGAAGCCGGTTCCGCCGGTGATGGCAAGGGTCAGGGGCATGGCAAAGTCCTTAGCCGGCCTGCTAGGCCAAGCCCATGCGCCAGATTCCGCGGCTGTTCGTCGACTTCGAACTTTCCGGCGACCTCGTCGCTCCGCTTGCCCCCGCCCAGACCCACTATCTGGCAACGGTGCTGCGCCTCCAGCCCGGCGCGGAGCTGCGTCTGCTCGATGACCGTACGGGCGAGTGGGCAGCCATCATCGAGCGGGTGGGACGCCGGGAGACGACGGTTCGTGTGGGCGCGATGATCCGCGGGCGGGAGCAGGTGCCCGACCTCTGGCTGCTGGCTGCCCCGATCCGTCCTGAGCGCTTCGCCTGGGTTGTGGAGAAGGCAACAGAAATGGGTGTGGCGCGTGTGGTGCCGGTTCTGACGGAACGCACCCAGCACGCCCGGCAGAAGCACGACAGGCTGCGCGCGCACATGCTGGAGGCGGCCGAGCAATGCGGTCGCACAGCACTTCCGCAACTGGACGAGCCGGTGAAGCTTGCCGACATGCTGGCTGCCTGGGGGGCAGGCCGCGCGCTCCTGTTCGCCGACGAGGAAGGCGGCGCGCCGATGCCCGATGCGGCGGCCCCGCCGCCGGCTGCAATCCTGATCGGCCCTGAAGGCGGCTTCTCGCCGGCGGAGCGGAAGAACCTGCTGTCGATGCCCATGGCCCAGAGGCTCTCGCTCGGCCCGCGCATCCTCCGGGCGGACACGGCGGCCGTTGCTGCTCTTGCGCAATGGCAGATGGCCATAAGAAAGGCGCTGGCAGAGGGGGAGGGTGGCCGCTAAGGCGCGCACCAATGAGCATGCGGCAAGAGGGGGTGGGCGACGATCGGCCAATCGAGCGGCGCGAGGACATGCTCGCCGTGTTCACCGAAGGCGAGAAGCCGAGGGATGCCTGGCGGCTGGGCACGGAGCATGAGAAGTTCGCCTATCGCAAATCGGACCTGCGCGCGCCCGCCTATGCCGAGCCGGGCGGCATTCGGGACCTCCTCGCGGCCTTTGCCCGTTTCGGGTGGGAGCCGGTCGTAGAGGGCGGAGACGTGATCGGCCTCAGGGGCACCGATGGCAGCATCTCCCTTGAGCCGGCCGGCCAGTTCGAGCTTTCGGGCGCGCAGCGGCGGACGGTTCACGAGACGGCGGCGGAGACCAGGCGCCACCGCGACCAGTGCGTGGAAGTCGGAGCCGACCTCGGCCTTGGCTTTCTGGGCATCGGGTTTCACCCGACAGAGACGCGCGCGGAGCGGCCGTGGATGCCGAAGGGGCGCTATGCCATCATGCGGGACTATATGCCTCGGGTCGGATCCCTCGGCCTCGACATGATGACGCGAACCTGCACCATCCAGGTCAATCTGGACTATGCCTCGGAAGCGGACATGGTGATGAAGTTCCGTGTTGCCCAGGCGCTGCAGCCCGTGGCGACGGCATTGTTTGCCAATGCGCCGCTGAAGGAGGGCGCTCCGTCGGGCCTGCTGAGCCTTCGCAGCCAGGTCTGGACCGATACTGACCCGGACCGGACAGGCATCCTGCCGTTCGTCACGGAGGACGGTTTCGGTTACGAGCGCTATCTTGACTGGGCGCTCGACGTCCCGATGTACTTCGTCCACCGCGGCGACCGCTATATCGATTGCTCAGGGCAAAGCTTCCGGGGTTTTCTCGATGGCCGTCTGGCCTGTCTTCCCGGCGAGCGGCCAACGCTTGAGGACTTCAAGGACCATCTGTCGACGCTGTTCCCCGAAGTTCGGATGAAGAGCTTTCTCGAAATGCGCGGGGCTGACGGCGGGCCGGCGGCCATGGTGCCGGCGCTTGCCGCCTTCTGGGCCGGGCTCCTCTACTGCCCGATTGCTCTGGATCAGGCCTGGCAGCTGGTGCGGCACTGGCCGCATGACGGGGTGTCAGCGATGCGCTCGGCCGTGCCGCGCCTTGCGCTTCGGGCGCCGGCTCCGGATGGACGGCCGGTGCGCGAGGTGGCGCTCGATGTTTTGGAGCTTGCGCGGCAGGGGCTTTCGGAGCGGAGATCGACACTGGATCTCGGCGAGAGCGAGGCCTGCCACCTTGGGCCCCTGTGGGAGATTGCCGAGGAGGGCGTCACCCTTGCCGAGCGGTTGCTGGACCGGTTCCGCGCCGCGCCACACAAGCTGTTCGCAAGCGCTGCGTTCTAGCGGGTGACGGTCGCGTAGAGGGCGACCGCCGTCGCTGTCGAGACATTCAGGCTTTCGACCGCGGGAGCGATTGGAAGCCGTGCAAGCGTGTCGCAGTGGGCAGCGACATTGGGCCGGAGACCCTCGCCTTCGGCGCCGAGTACCAGTGCGACAGGCCCGGAAACCAGGGCCTCGGCCAGCGTCGCCTTCGCCTCGCCGGCAAGGCCGATGCGCCACAAACCGGCTTCGGCCATCGCTTCGAGTGCACGCGCGAGATTGACCACCCGTGCCCATGGGAGAATCTCCAACGTGCCCGAAGCCGCCCGGGCAAGTGCGCCCGTTTCCGGCGGGCTATGGCGATCCTGCGTGACGAGCCCGCGTGCGCCAAATGCGGCTGCCGAGCGGATGATGGCGCCGACATTCTGCGGGTCTGTCACCTGATCGAGCACCACCAGCGGGTGCAAGGGATGCGCGTCCGCAAGCAGATCGTCGAGATGCGCGGTTTCCAACGGCTCGACCTCCAGCACGAGGCCCTGGTGCGGCGCGTCGGCCGGGACGAGGCGCGCGAGATCGGCCGCGTGGCCCGACTGCACCGGAATAGTGTGTGGCAAGGGGCCAAGCGCTGCGAGGGCATCTGGCGTTGCATGCAACTTCAGCGGCAGGCGGTGCGGATTGGCGAGCGCGGCAAGGACCGTGTGGCGTCCATAGAGCCGTACAGGCGCGTTTCTTGGGGCACGATCTCGGGCGCGGCGGCGGGACGACATGCCCCTGTCTAGAACTGGCTGTCGCCGAATGCGAGCCGGCAGCTGGAGCGGGTAACGGGACTCGAACCCGTATATTCAGCTTGGAAGGCTGCTGCACTACCCTTGTGCTATACCCGCATACCAGCCGCAGCGACGGAGATAGGCCCTCGGGGGGAGGCAGCGCAAGATGGCTTCGGCACGCGTTGACAGCGCGCAGAGCTTGCCCCATTTGCGCCGCCTCCCGGGCATATCCGATGTCGGACGGCACCTTGGAGGGGTGGCCGAGTGGTTAAAGGCAGCAGACTGTAAATCTGCCGACGTCAGTCTACGCAGGTTCGAATCCTGCCCCCTCCACCAATCAACCCGGTCTGGGGCCTTGCACGCCAGCGCAGCTCTTCCCACGCAGGTCGGCGACGGGATACGCAGGGGCATGGATGATCCAGGGCCCGGTTTCGAGGCGAGGCTGGGTGCCCTCGCCAAGGCGCTGCATGGAGAGCGCATCGTGCGCACGCACGCCGCAGTGGTGATCCTATCGCGCGATCGCGCATGGAAGATGAAGCAGCCGGTCCGTTTGGGATATCTGGATTTTTCGTCGGTCGAACAGCGCCATCATGCGCTGGAGCGCGAGTTGCACCTCAACCGGCGGACGGCGCCAGACCTCTATCTGGCGCTGCACCCGGTTTCGGAAGGGAACGGCAGGCTGGAGCTCGATGGTGCTGGAAAGACTGTCGACTGGCTTCTCGAGATGCGCCGCTTCCCGGACGGTGCACTTCTTGAGAACATGGCGTTGGAAGGCCCGCTCGATCCCGATCTGCTGCTGCTGCTTGCCGATCGGGTGGCTGCCTTCCATGCTACCGCTCCTCTCCGGCCAGGCAATGATGGCGCGGCTCGGATCGCTTCGGTGATTGCCGGCAACCGCGAGTCGCTTGGCCGGTTCCCGGAGGTCTTCGCGGCAGCGGACGTCGCGCGCCTCCTTGGTCGGCAAGAGGCGCTCTTGAGCGAACGGTCGCACCTTCTGGATGCCCGTGCCGCCTCCGGGCGGGTCCGCCACGGCCATGGCGACCTGCATCTCGGGAACATCGCGCTGATCGACGGTGTGCCCACGCCATTCGACTGCCTCGAGTTCTCGGACGATCTGGCAACCACCGATACACTCTACGATATCGCGTATCTTCTGATGGACCTCTGGCGCTGCGGGGATGGCACGGGCGCCGGGCTGGTGCTCAATCGCTTTCTTGATCGCATGCCTGAGGACGAAGGTGGCTGGCCGCTGCTGCCGCTGTTCCTGTCTCTGCGTGCAACCATCCGGGCGCATGTCCTCGCAGCGGCCGGCAATATGGAGGAGGCGCGGATGCGGCTCGCCCTGGCCGAGCAGGTCCTGCAGCCGCAGCAATCCCGCTTGGGCGCCATCGGTGGCCTGTCTGGCTCGGGGAAGTCCACGATCGCGCGGGCGCTTGGCGGCCTTGGCGGGCCACCGGGCGGGCGCGTCGTGCGCAGCGACGTGGTTCGCAAGCAGCGGGCAGGCGTCGCGCTGGAGGAGCGGCTTGCCGAAAGCCACTACACGCCCGCCGAAACTGCCAGAGTGATGGCAGAGGTGGCCAGTCGGCTGGCAGCGGTGCTCGCTGTGGGCGGAGTGGCAATCGCCGACACGATGCATGCCCGCCGCGGAGATCGGGAAGCCGTGGAGACGTTGGCGCAGTCCGCCGGCGTGATGTTCACAGGGATCTGGCTCGACGTGCCGCTCAAGCTCCGTCTCATGCGGGTGGAAGCGCGGATTGGCGACGTTTCCGATGCGGATCGGGAGGTGGCGCTGCGCCAGGAGGAGATCACGGTTGGAGACCTCGGACGCTGGCACAGAGTTGATGCTTCCGGCCCTGTCGACAGCGTGATTGCGAAGGTTCTCGGGCTGCTCAGCGGGTGACGATTGGAAAATCCGGCGGCGGAGTTTCAAAAAGGCCGAGGAACAGGGGCACCAGTGCTGCGTTGCCGTCGATGCGCACCTGGCCCGGGTCTGGCGGTGCACCCCCGAGCGCCCGCAGAAACGCCGGGCGGGGCAGGCTGAGTGTCACGTCGGCAGAGTCGTCCACTCCTGCCTCGTGCACCATCACTCCGTTCCGGATCGTCAGATGGTGCCGCTCGCCGATTTCGGGAAAGACGAGGGCAAGGCTGAACGGCCGCGCGGGTGCGCGTTCCGGCACCAGTCGCACCGCGAGGGCATCCAGTAGAAGGGGCGTGGGCATCGCCGCCAGAAAGTCCGGAGAGGCTGTGCCACCGGTAAAAGGGGTCGCGCGGCCGGTCTCCAGTTCGTGCGCACCCGTCAGATAGATGTTGCGCCAGAGGGAGCTTTCCGCGCGATAGCCCAGCTGCCGATAGGTTTCTGCCAGCAGGGCCCGCGCTTGAGCGTTGGCGGGCGCCGACATCATCACATGGTTGAGGAGTGTTGCCGCCCAGCGCGCGTCGCCCTCGCCAAGCGCGCGGCGGGCACGGCGGATGACGGCATCCGCGCCACCAAGCGCCTCGACCAACCGCTTGCCAACATCGACGGGCGGCAGCGGATCCAGATGCGCCGGATTGCCCGAATACCAGCCCATGTAGCGCTGGTAGACGGCCTGCGCGTTGTGCCGCAGCGTGCCGTAATATCCGCGGTTGAACCATTCGCGAGCAAGCGCGGGCGGAAGCTCAAGCGCCTCGGCGATCTCTGGCCCGGTCATCCCCCGATTCATCAGCCGGACGGATTGATCGTGGAGGAATTTGTAGGCGTCACGGTGGCTGGCGATGAATGCGCGGATGTCCTCATTGCCCCACCGCGGCCAGCCGTGGACAAAGAACAGCACCTCGGCATCGCCACCATAGAGGCGAAGCGCGGACGTGAGATAGTCCGCCCATAGTTTGGCGTCGCGCACCAGGGCGCCGCGCGGAGTGAGGATGTTGTGCATGGTCGGGCTGGCATTTTCGGCGAGCGTCAGCGCGCGCTTTTCGGGCAGCCATATGTTCATCTCCGCCGGCGCCTCTGTGCCGGGGGTCAGCATGAACTCGAAGGTAACGCCATCGAGCACCAGCCGCTCGCCGGTCCGGGTGATGCTGCGTGTGGGTGGCACCAGTGCAATCGTGCCGGCTGGCAGGGCAGGGCCGATCCCCATGCTCACGCGGCCCTCTGGCCCAGCGGGAAGGGGCGTGCCGAACTGGAACAGCGCCCGGCGGCCCATGGCGTTGCCGGCGACCACATTCTCGGAAACCGCATGCTCCAGAAAGCCCTCCGGCGCGATCACCGGCACCCGGCCCGATGTCACCTCCTCGCGGCTGACCACGCCAAGCGCTCCGCCGAAATGGTCGACATGGCTGTGCGTGTAGATGACGGCCGTTACCGGCCGGTCACCCAGGTGCCTGCGGGCAAGTGCCAGCGCGGCGCGGGCGGTCTCGGTCGTTGTCAGCGGATCAATGATGATGAAGCCGCGCTGGCCGGAGACGATTGTCATCACCGACAGGTCGAAGCCGCGCACCTGGTGGAGCCCTTCGGTGACTTCGTAAAGACCGTGGCGCGCCATCAACTGTGCCTGGCGCCAGAGCGAGGGATCGATGGTGTCCGGCCGCTCGCCGCGGAGGCGATCGAAGTCCGAAAAGCGCCATGCGGGACCGGCGCCGTCGTCGCGGGAGATTTCCGTACCGTGCCACGTGGCAACAAAGCCGCGGTCGGCACGTGCGTCATCCTCGCCATCGTCGGGCGGCAGCCCCGCCAGCCGTTCGGCGTGGGCGGCGCGCGTGGCAGCATCTGCGCCGGCAGCGTCTGCCGCTGCAGGCAGGCACATCATCAGGGCAAGAAGCGCCGCGCGCATCAGCCCGGGATCGCGAGGGCGCGCTGCTCGTAGGTGAGGCGCCATTCGTCGAGATCGACCAGCATCACGCGGGCGGCAGCCTCGAGCAGGCCTGCCGCGCGCGGCAGCCGGGTGGTGGGTGCTTCCAGCGCTTCCCGCATGGCCTGGAGTTCGGCCGCGGTTTCCATTGAGCGGCTGGCGCTTCCCTCATAATCCCCATGAACGCGAAGCGCATATGCGGCACCGCCAAGCGCCGGGAAGCCGGCGATGGGAAGGACGAACCAGGCGGCATTTTCCTTCACCACATGCGGATCGAGCAGGAGCAGCAACAGGACGGAGACGCACGATGCAATGGTGAGCACGAACAGCGTCTGGCCCAGCCGGTGCAGCCGTTGCTCCAGCTTGTGCATGCGCTGCGCGTTCCGCCGATGATAGGCGATCTGCGGATCGAGATGGTGGCGGATGGTCAGCGCGCGGACCTTATCGAAGGTCTCCTCATCGAGCGTGACGGATGGCGTTGCGAAACTCCGCCATGCGGCCGCCACATACCAGTCAACCCAGCGCGTGCCGAGCCGGCGTTTGCGCGATGGCGCGCGCGGCGGCGAGGCAACGCCCAGCAGCTTCAGAAACGGGATTGGATGCAGGCGCTCGGCGAGCGCGCGATAATCGAGCCAGCGCCGCTGCCATGCACGCTTCACCCCCATCCGCGTGTTCCAGATGATAAGACCGATCATCACCAGCTCGAGAATGACGAGGCCGAGCTTGGCCTGGGGAATGGCGAGCCCGAGAAGGGCTGCGACGACCGCAAAGGCCGCAAGCGTGAAGTTGAGCACATGTGCGGAGCGAAACGTCTGGGCATAGTGGGTGGCCAGGCCATCCGCCCAGGCAAAGGCCTCCTCGACAGCGCCGATGCCCTGGTCAGATCGGGGCGCGATGGCACGGATGTCAGCCCGCATGGGCGCCCAAAACGCCGCCGTTTCGGCAAGTTGTCCACCGGGCTGGCGGCGGGTCGGTTTCAGCTTCTGCACGCCGGCCAGGTGCAGCAGCAGGGGATACTCCAACCGCCCGCGGCCATGCTGCTCTTTCTCGGCCTGGTAGGCGGCAAGCGTCTGGCGCTCCAGCGGGCTGTCAGGCGGCAGCAGCAGGCGGCGCAGGAGGTCAGCAAGATTTTCGGGCGTGAACGGGCGCGAAGGGGTAACGACGGCATAGCGTGGAGGCGCGACCATCGGCTCGTAGAGCGGCCAAAGCAGCCGGGGCACGATATTCGGGTTGGGCGAGATCTGGAGCACCGGCACGCCGCTTTCGACCGCGGTTTCAACGACGTCCGCCGTGCCGCCCCATCCCTTTCCCGGCCGCCCGTCCCAGACTGCGACGAGCAGCGTGGACTGGGCAACGATCGCCTCTCCGGCCAGGGCATAGGCGGCAGCCTCACGATCGCGCTGGCCGGGCAGGATCAGCCTGTTTTCCGCGGCTGCAAAGAGCTTCCTGAAACTGTCTTGCTCTTCCGCATCGCAGAAATCCTCAACATAGCATTCCGGCGCAAAGGGCAGGATGCAGTCAAGGGCGAAGCCCCGGTTGATGGCCGCTTCGGCAACAAGTGAGTCGGCGCCGTCCGAAAGCGCCGAGAGAACCCGCAGATCAGGGGGCGCGGCTGCGAAGAACTCCGCGCCTTCGCGCGCCAGCGCCTGAACAATTGCTTGAATGGCCTCTACCGCGCCGCACACCCGGTTCCGGATTTCCTCCCAGTCGGCTTCCGGGATCCGCTCCTGCCGGTGACCGGTGACGCCAAGGGTGAACACAAACCGTGGCCGTGGTGGGCCGGATGTCCTTGCTTCCTCGCTCAGCCCCGCGTCGGCCATGGTCAGAGCGTGCGGCGGGGCCGGGGCAGGGTCAAGCGGCTTCTGGAAACTCAGACGCCAAGGGCGAGGCCGTCGTTGCGTTTTTCGGTGGCGCCCCACCAGCAGTTGCGCGCCGGGTCCCACATCACCGCCTGGTATCCGCCCATCGCCTGTGGCGTTTCCAGCAGGCGGTGGCCGCGGCGGCGGAGCTCCTGACGGGTCTCGGCTCCGAAACCGGTTTCCAGCGCCACGCCCGGCGTTGGCTCCTGTCCGTCGCCGGGATCCGGGCTGCCGAGATGGCGGACGCGCGGCGCATCTCCGGCTGCCTGCAGGTTGAGGCCATGGTCCACGAGGTTCGACAACACCTGCAGCTGGCCCTGCGGCTGCATGGTGCCGCCCATCACGCCGAACGCCAGGAACGGCCCGTCGTCCTTCGTGACCATGCCGGGGATGATGGTGTGGAAGGGGCGCTTTCCCGGCGCGATGACATTGGCGTGTCCGGGCGCCAGTGCGAACTGGGCGCCGCGATTCTGCAGCATGAACCCCCAGGTGGTATTGCGACGTCCACCGGTTCGCGGAATCACGACGCCCGAGCCCATGCCGCGATAGTTCGACTGGATGAGCGAGACCATCAGCCCCTCGCCATCCGCAGTGGCCAGATAGGTGGTGTCGGAATGCTCACCCTCCGGATCGCCGGCAAAAACATCGTCCGCAAGGGCCTTCCCCATGTCGACCAAGGCGGCACGCCCGGCGATGTATGTGTCGGAAAGAAGCGCTTCCACGGGCACGGAAACCTCTGCCGGATCGGCAATGTATCGGGCGCGGTCGGCGAAGGCGAGTTTCTTGATCTCCACCAGCAGGTGCAGCCGGTCGGCCTCGGAAAGTTCGGCGACCGGGAACCGTTCCAGCATCCGCGCCATCTGCAGGGTGGTGAGCCCCTGCGTGGCCGGTGGGATCTGCCAGAGCCGATGCCCGCGATAGGGGGCGGAGATGGGCGCGACCCATTCCGCGCCGAACCCGGCCAGATCGGACGCACGATGCGGCCTTCCATGGGCGCGGGCATGCCG
>JBKBXK010000034.1:0-13626 GCA_046314095.1 Thermaurantiacus sp.
CGCGGCGATGGTCAGCGTGTAGGCGCGCTTCAGGCCTTCGTTCAGCGTCTCGGTAACCTGCATCATATCCTCAGAAGATGGCGCCCATGGCGGGCGGGTTGGTGGCGAGCCCTGGTGCGGGTGGAGGGACTCGAACCCCCACGTCTTCCAACACCGGAACCTAAATCCGGCGCGTCTACCAGTTCCGCCACACCCGCACGTCTCCCGCAGCCGGGCCGGTTGCAGCAAGGCGCGCGTGTATATCAGGCCGACCGCGCGGTTCAACCTCGGCCGCATCACCATTGCCATCGGGCGGAAAGGTAAGTATAGCTGTCCTAACGGGTGGGCGGGATTCGGAACGCCGGGAGATTGGGATGAACGTCGAGGTAGGGCCTGCAGCTTCGGCACGGGGCGCGGGCCTGCGATCCGTATCGCTCGACGACCGCTACGATCTGGAATCAGACCGCATTTTCCTGTCCGGAACACAGGCGCTGGTGCGGCTTGCCTTGGTGCAGCAGGCGCGCGACCGGGCTGCCGGCCTCAACACCGCGGGCTTCATCTCGGGCTATCGCGGTTCGCCGCTCGGCGGCTTCGACCAGGAGCTGTGGCGGGCACGAAAGCGGCTGGAGGCAGCCGACATCGTGTTTGTGCCCGGCGTGAACGAGGAGCTTGGCGCAACCGCTGTCTGGGGTTCGCAGATGGCAGGCATGAACCCGCGCCGGCGCTTCGACGGCGTCTTCGGCCTCTGGTATGGCAAGGGCCCCGGGCTCGACCGGGCGATGGACGTGCTGAAGCACGCCAATGCTGCGGGCACGTCGCGCCACGGGGGGGTGCTCGCCGTCGTCGGCGATGATCATGGCGCCAAATCCTCAACGCTGCCGCACCAGTCGGACCATAATTTCATGGCGGCATTCGTGCCCTTCGTGTCGCCGGCCTCGGTGCACGAAGTCGTGGAATATGGCCTGCTCGGGCTTGCCATGAGCCGCTTCGCTGGCACCTGGGTGGGCTTCAAGGCCACCGCGGACACCATTGAGACGTCGGCCACGGTCGATACCGGCTCCGAGCGGCGGGACATCATCTTCCCCGCGTTCGAGATGCCCGAGGGCGGGCTCCACATCCGCCCCAACGATATCTGGCGCGAGGAAGACACCCGGCTGCAGCGCTTCAAGGGCTTCGCCGCACAGGTATTTGCCAAGGCCAACCGCATCGACAGGCTGGTCTGGGACTCGCCGCGTCCGCGGTTCGGCATCATTTCCACGGGCAAGGCCTATGCCGACACGGTGGAGGCGCTTCAGGAGCTTGGCATCACGGCCGAGCTTGCCGCCGACATCGGGCTCCGCCTCTACAAGGTGGGCATGCCCTGGCCGCTGGAACCGGAGGGCGTGCGCGCCTTCGCCGAGGGCTGCGAGGAAATCCTCGTCATCGAGGAAAAGCGCGAGTTCATCGAACACCAGCTCAAGTGGCAGCTCTACAACTGGAAACCGGGCGTGCGCCCGATACTGGTCGGCAAGCAGGACGAGCATGGCGAGTGGCTCCTGAACCCCGACAATGAGCTCACCCCGGGCATGATCGCGCACGTGATCGCCGAACGGATCCGCCGCTTCCACACCACCGAACGCATCGAGCAGGGTCTCGCCTATTTCCGCCGGCGGGAAGAACTGCTTGCGCATTTCCAGTCGCCTTCCAGGCGCTCGCCCTTTTTCTGCTCGGGCTGCCCACACAACACCTCCACCCAGGTGCCCGACGGGAGCCGGGCCCTGGCCGGCATCGGCTGCCACATCATGGCGCTGTGGATGGACCGGGCGCAGACCTTCACGCAGATGGGCGGAGAGGGCGTGACCTGGGTGGGCGAGGCGCCATTTGTCGACGAGCCGCACGTGTTCGCCAACCTCGGCGACGGCACCTATTATCATTCCGGGCTGCTGGCCATCCGGCAGGCGATCTCGGCCAAGGCCAACATCACCTACAAGATCCTCTACAATGATGCCGTGGCCATGACCGGCGGCCAGCCGGTCGAGGGCGGCGTTTCGGTGGCGCAGGTGGCCGCGCAGATGCTTGCCGAGGGAGCCGTCCGGGTCTGGGTGCTCACCGAGGAGTTGGGACGCTATCCGCCGGGCACGCTGCCCTCGGGCGTGTCGGCCCAGGATCGCGCGCAGCTGAAGCCGATCATGGAAGAAGCCCGGGCGACGAAGGGCACCAGCGTCATCATCTATGACCAGACCTGCGCTGCTGAGAAGCGCCGCCGGCGCAAGCGCGGTCTGTTGCCCGACCCGTCCACCCGCGTGCTCATCAACCCGGCAGTCTGCGAGGGCTGCGGCGACTGCTCGGTTCAGTCCAACTGTGTCTCCATCCAGCCGCTCGAAACCGAGTTCGGCCGCAAGCGCACCATCGACCAGTCCAGCTGCAACAAGGATTACAGCTGCCTCAAGGGCTTCTGCCCCAGTTTCATCACCGTCGAAGGCGGAAAACTCCGCAAGCCAGACCGTGAGGCGCTGGAGATCGGCGACGTGCCCGACCCGGTTGTGCCGGCACTTGCGGGCGACTGGAACATCCTGGTGACCGGCATCGGCGGCACGGGCGTGCTCACCATCGCGGCGCTGCTCGGCATGGCCGCGCATCTTGACGGCAAGGCGGCCGCCACCGCCGACATGGCCGGCCTTGCGCAGAAGGGGGGCGCCGTCTGGAGCCATGTGCGGCTTGCCAACGACAATGCGCAAATCCTCGGCCCGCGCATCATGACCGGCGCAGCCGACCTGGTGCTCGCGTGCGATTCGGTGGTCGCGGCAAGCCCCAGCGCGCGCAATCTCCTGTCGACCACGCGCACCCATGTGGTTGCCAATGCCGATATCGCGCCGACAGCCGATTTCGTGCGCAACCGGGACTTTGATTTCGGCCACGCGGCGGTCAGGAAGACCCTGGCCGAAGCCGCGGAGCATCTCGATTTCGTGCGCGCGGAACGGGTCGCGGTCCAGCTCATGGGAGATTCGATCGCCGCCAACACGCTCCTCTTGGGATTCGCCTGGCAGAAGGGGCGCATCCCCATCTCCCGCGCCGCGATGGAGCGGGCGATCGAACTGAACGGCGTTGCGGTCGCGTTCAACCTTCAGGCCTTCGCACTGGGCCGGCTGCTTGCCCATGCGCCGGAGCGCGTGGAGGCGATGCTTGCGCCGCCGCCGCAAGGCGCCGATTCCCTTGACGCGATGGTCGCCTTGCGCGTCGCCGATCTCGCAGGGCACAGCAACGCGGCCTGGGGCGAACGGTATCGCGTCATTCTCGACCGGGTGCGGATCGCCGAGGCAGAGCTGGTGCCCGGGAGCGAGCGGCTGACCACCGCGGTCGCCCGCGCGCTGCACAAGCTCATGGCGTACAAGGATGAATATGAGGTGGCGCGCCTCCACACCGACGGCCGTCTGCACGCCCAGCTGGGCAAGACCTTTGCCGAGCACGGGAAGGTCACCTTCCATCTCGCGCCGCCGCTGCTCTCCCGGATCGACCCGGCGACTGGAAGACCGGCCAAACGGGCGTTCCCGGGCTGGCTGGTGCTGCCGCTGTTCGGTATGCTGAAGCGCATGAAGGGGCTGCGCGGCACCGCGTTCGACCTGTTCGGCAAGACAGCGGAACGCCGTGCCGAGCGTGCCGCCGTTCCTGCCTACGAGGCCGAGGTGGAACGATTGCTCGCCGGCCTTACGCCGCAGCGACTGGAGCTCGCCGTCGAAATCGCGTCGCTGCCACTGGATGTGCGTGGGTTCGGCCCGGTAAAGGAAGCTGCGGCGCACGCGGTCGCGGAGCGGCGGGTCGCGCTCTGGAGCCAGTGGGAGGCGCAGGAGGCACCCGTCGAGCCGGAACGCGCGGCGGCCTGACAGAACCGGAGGAGAAGCCCGTTGGAGATTTTTTTCCCGTTGCTGGTGTTGCTTGCCGTTGCCCTCCTCGGTTGCTCGCTGGCCATCTGGATCCTGAGCAACCGACGCGCAGGCGGCCACACAGCGATGGCCGGAACGCCGCGGCAGCGGCGGCGCAAGCGAAGCGACGGGAATGAAGATGTGCTGATCGTCACCAGTCCCCCGCCCTCCACCAGAACCGGCGGATCGGGTCGGCAGACAGACCCGGATGGCGACAGCGACGGAGACTGAGAGGCCCGGGCAGGCCCTGCCTGACAGGCGCGCGCGCTTCGGTTATCCGGCCAGCATGACCACCGGTCCCGCCTTTTCCGGATGCCAGCGATTCCCCGGCAAGGCGCTGACCCTGTTCCAGAAGCGCGCCTTTCTCGATCCGGCGCTGTGCGAAGCCCTGATCCAGCGGATCGATGCGCGCCGCCGCCCGTCGACCGTGGCCGATGCCAATGACGATCCCTATAATCGGACCAGCGAAACCTGCGACCTCTACGCCGGCGATCCGCTGGTGGACCAGGTCAACGCGATGCTCGATGCCGTCGCCCAACAGCAATCGGCGCACGGTGAGGTTCTGCAGGGCCAGCGCTATGCCGTCGGGCAGGAGTTCAAGCTCCATACCGACTATTTCGAGCCGGACGGGCCGGACTATGCGCGCTACTGCGCGGTCGGCGGCCAGCGCACCTGGACCCTCATGGTCTATCTGAACGAGCCGGAGGAAGGCGGCGCCACGCGCTTCAAGCGGATCAACAAGACCATCCGGCCCGAGACGGGCAAGCTCCTGGCATGGTCCAACCTCGATGCGTCCGGGCGGCCCAACTATGAAACGCTTCACCAGGGCATGAAGGTCTATCGGGGTGTGAAATACATCATCACGAAATGGTATCGCGAACGGCCGATGTCCTGATCGCAAGCCCGGGGCTCGCCCACCGGCCCGGAACGGACTAGCACTTTCCGCATGGCATATCTGCGGCTTCCGGCGCCGAATCAGCCGTCCTTCCGCCGGGTTTGCGCCTGGGTGACCGTGCTGGTGGCGCTGTTGCTGCTGGTGGCGTGCGGCGAAGCGCAGGAATCGCCAGCCCCTCCTGACCCGGACGGAGCGCCCGGTGTGGCAGAGCCCGCGCCGGATCGGGATGCCGGGGCGCAGGTGCCCACGGCTCCGGACGAGCAGCCGGCGGCCGACGCGCTGCTGCCCTGCGCGGCGAGCGGAGGCACGCTGCTCACGCGCGGGCAGTGTGATGCGGTCGCCGGAATCCGTGCTGCGAAGGGCTCCTACAACGCGCCCGAGGAAATGGTCCGCGGCGAGCGCTTCCGGATCCGGTTCGCACTCTCCCGCACCGGAGACGCTGCCGCGACCGAGCGGGCGGTCGGACAGCTTCCGGGCGAAACGGTCACCATCGACACGCGCGCCTCGGCCAGCATGCGCGCAACACTTTCGGGCCAGGCGTTCGAGATCGAGGCGCTTTCACCCGAGCGACAGGATCTGTCGGCAAGGACCACCGCGAGTTGGGAGTGGGACGTGACGCCGACGCGCGCGGGGTCGCAGATCCTGACGCTGCGCACCTTTGCCGAAATCCCTGACGGAGAGCGCTTCCTCGTTGCCGACGAGCAGATCGAGGACCGGCTCATCCGAGTCGTCGTCACGCCGGGCGATGAAGTGGAGGACTGGCTCGACGCAAGCGAGCGCTGGATCCGCCGCGGCAACAACTGGATCGTGGCGCTCACGGCATTGCTGGCAGCAGTGGCCGGGCTGGTTGCCGCTGTCCGCGCGCTCGTCTCCCGGCGCGGGTCCAGCGCGGACTAGCCGATGTAACAGGCCAAGGCGGGCCCGACGCCGCCTAATCCACGCTGCGGAGGAGCCGGCCCATGGATTTCGACTTGTCGGACGATGCAAAGACGCTGCGCGAGGCGGCACGGAAGTTCCTGGACGCCGAGGCCGGGCCGGCAAAGGCCCGCGCCGTGATGGAGGGTGACCAGCCGCACGACTTCATGCTCTGGGACAAGGTCGTCGAGCAGGGCTGGCCGGCGGCGCGTGTGCCCGAGGCGCATGGCGGGCTGGGGCTTGGCACCGACGAGGCATGCGTCCTTGCCGAGGAGGTGGGCCGCAGCCTCGCTCCGGTGCCGCTCCTTGCAACGATGGACACGATCGAGGCGCTGCGCGTCGCCGGCACCGAGGCGCAACAGGCAACATGGCTTCCGAAGCTTGCGTCGGGCGCGGCGGTGGGCGTCGTTGCATGGGGCGAGGGCGATGCGAAATCGCCTGCCCAGATGCCGCGCAGCCGCCTCGAGGGCGGGCGCCTTGCAGGCGTCAAATCTCCGGTGCAGGATGGACTGTCCGCAACCGTCGCGGTCGTGACCGTTGCATCTGCCGACGGCCCGTCGATGGCGATTGTCGACCTGTCTGCCGATGGGGTTGCGCGCGAACCCGTTGATGCGCTCGACCTGGTGCGGAAGTCCGCGCGCATCACCTTCGATGGTGCGGCGGCGGAGCCGCTGGGCGATGCCACCCACTGGGTCCTGCTCACCGAGCGGCTGGCGGTCCTGCGCGCCTGGGAAGCGCTTGGAACCGCCGATGCAGCGATGCGGATGACCTTGGACTACGCGAAGGACCGCCAGGCCTTCGGCCTCCGGATCGGCCGCTATCAGGCGGTGAAGCACAAGCTTGCCGACATGTACATCAAGGGCGAGCTTGCCCGCGCCCATGCCATGCACGGCTGCTGGGCATGGGGCTCGGGCGCGCCTGAACTGGCGCAGGCCGCCGCCGCCGCGCGGGTCGCAAGCCTCGATGCGCTTGCCTACACGGCCGAGGAGTCCCTGCAGCTTCACGGCGGTATCGGCTTCACCTGGGAGCATGACTGCCAGTTCTTCTACCGGCGCGCGCGGGCGGTCTCGGCAGCGCTCGGAAGTCGCGCCCACTGGGCGGATCGGCTGGTCCGGGCGCTGGAACAGCGCAACCGGGCTGCAGCCTAGCTGCGACGCGCCGCCCGCTGGCGCTTCGGCGCCGGTGCCGGCATGTGAAGTGCAAGGAGAGGCTGGATGGATTTCAACGACACCCCCGAGCAGGCCGAATATCGCGCGAAGGTGCGCGCCTGGCTGGAAGCGAATGCCGGGGAATATCGTGCTCCTCCGGAAAAGCCGTGGGGCCTCGACGAGTTCGTCGCACGCTCCAGGGCCTGGCAGCGGACGAAGTTCGAGGCGGGCTATGTCGGGATTACCTGGCCCAAGGCAGTCGGCGGGCAGGGGCTCACGCCCATGCATCAGATCATCTTCGGCCAGGAGGAAAGCCGCACCTATGTTCCCACCGGCCTCTATTCGATCGGCCTTGGCATGTGCATCCCGACGGTGTTCACCCATGGCTCGCCGGAGGTGATTGCCCGCTACGTGCCCAAGGCGCTTTCCGGCGACGAGGTCTGGTGTCAGCTTTTCTCCGAACCGGTCGCCGGCTCGGATCTTGCGTCGATCCGCACCCGGGCCGAGCGCGACCGCGACGAATGGGTGATCAACGGCCAGAAAGTGTGGACCAGCTTCGCGCACCGCTCGGATTTCGGGATACTTGTCACGCGCACCGATTTCGCCGCGCCCAAGCACAAGGGCCTCACCATGTTCATCGTCGACATGAAGGCGCCCGGTGTCGAGGTCCGTCCCATCCGGCAGATGTCGGGCTCCTCGGATTTCAACGAGGTGTTCTTCACCGACGTGCGCGTGCCCGATGGCTGGCGCCTTGGTGCCGAGGGCGATGGCTGGAAAGTCGCGCTGACGACCCTGATGCACGAGCGGCTCGCGGTCGGTGGCAAGCCGCGCCATGCGCCGGGCTGGCAGATGCTGATGGAGGTTGCGCGCGGCGTGGAGATGGAGGCTGCCTCCGCCCTGGAGCGTGCGGACGTGCGCCAGCGAATCGCTGCCACCTATATTGCCGATGAAGGCGTGAAGCTCACCCAGATGCGCGCGCTCTCCGCGCTCTCCAAGGGCGCCATGCCCGGGCCGGAGCAGTCCATCGCCAAGGTGGTGGTTGCCAAGACCATGCAGGACATGGCCGCGGCCGCGCTGGATCTCGCCGAATCGGCCGGCTTTGCAGCCGAGAAGGGCTCGGACCTCGAAAAGCTGCAGCAGAGCTATCTCTGGTCCGCCGGCCTGCGCATTGCCGGCGGCACCGACGAGATCCTGCGCAACATCATTGCCGAGAGGGTGCTCGGCCTTCCGGGCGATCTGCGGCCGCCCAAGGATACGCCGTTCAACGCGATCGAGCCTCTCTAGAGCATCCTGCCGCCATGTTGAATCGCACAGCCGCTTCAACATGGACGGAAAGCGATGCGCAACACATGGGATCGACGCGCAACGCACTCCGTCGTGGCTGAACCGGGTGGTGCAACCGCAACGGATGTTGCTCTGGCGCTGCGTCGCCGCCTGACGCCTCGCGCGGGTCTTCCCACACAGGTAAGGGGGCCGAGCCACGCGCTCGCCCCTTTTCCTGTCCTGCGCCTCGCCGTCCGTATTGGTGAGCGCTGCGCAACCCGCGGCGCGCACCAACCTTAACGTCGCCGCGGCGTGTCGAAAAAACTGACAATCATTTCCTTGGCTTAACCTTTCCAATGGCGCTTTCATGGAGTTTTGCGGGTTGGCATGCCGCTTGCTGCGGCTTTGCTGTGGCGACCGGAACGGCCGGTTCGCACTGCTGAACAGGAATCACACCATGCCCCGTCTTGCAGCCTTCCCTGCGCTTCTCCTTTCCGCCGTGGCCGCTCCGGCGCTCGCAATGCCGCCCATGGCCAGTTTCGACAACTTCAAGGTCATCTTCGAGAATCCCGGCGTCCAGAACTCAACTGCGGTGTTCGATGTGAAGGGCGTCGAGACGTTCGAAGGCCGCGCTCTCGGCATGAACTCGGGTGGATTCACCACCGATTTCGGCACCGGCGGCGTGATCCAGGCCACCTACACGGGTGGAAGGATCGACAATGCGAATGTCTACGGATCGGCCGGAGGTGTCGGCCGCCACATCGTCACCTTCTCGAACTTCGCCAGCCCCAACAATGTGATCGACATCAGCTTCACGACCACGCTGCCGCAGGGGCTCAACTATTTCGGCTATTGGCTTTCGGCGCTCGACGCCGGCAACCGCCTCGAGTTCCTCTCCGGAGCCACTTCGCTTGGCGTCATCACGCCGGCTTCGGTGATCGGGGCCCTTGGCGGATGCCCAAGTGCCAGCAACCCTTACTGCGGCAACCCCACGGGTCCGTTCCTCGGCCGTGTGCCGCACGAGCAGTTCGCGTTCCTCAACGTCTATTTCGATCCCGGCGTCACCTATGATCGCGTCCGCATCTTCCAGGTCGGCGGTGGCGGCTATGAAAGCGACAACCACACCGTTGGATCCTTCCTGCGCACCAACATCGTTCCCGAGCCGGCGACCTGGATGATGCTGATCACGGGCTTCGGCCTCGTCGGCTTTGCGCTGCGCCGGCGCGCGCCGCGGGGCCTTGCCACTGTGTCTGCCTGAGATCCTGGGCCGCGGAGGAGAAACGCGACCGGACAGCGCCACTCTTGGGTTGCGGCAGGGTCGGACACGAGGGTGGCGTTGGGGGGCGCCGGGGTGGGAAGGCACCCCGGCGCCCTTTCCGCTCCAACGGCTCGCTGCAACCGGCCTGCGACGGCATGCGCGCCCGTTTGGGGAATCTGGGGCCTTGCACTTTTCCTGAAGCGTGGTGACATTGGGCCGTGAAGGGACATGGCCACGGTCGGGGGGGCCGGGGCCGCTCCCGCGGAGCCGGCCTCAATGGTGGGTGCCGGCGCCTGGAGGTGCCGAATGCCATCTTTCTCGCGCGAACTTGAATCCACGCTTCACAATGCCCTCGCCGAGGCCAGCCGGCGGCGCCACGAATATGCAACCCTCGAACATCTGCTGCTTTCGCTCACGGCAGACAGCCACGCCGCGCAGGTGATGCGCGCCTGCGGCGTGGATCTCGACGAGCTTGCCCAGCAGGTGACGCGCTATCTCGATACCGAACTCGGATCGCTCAGGGCCGATTCGAGCGTGGACCCGTCCCCCACCGCCGGCTTCCAGCGGGTCGTCCAGCGGGCAATCCTCCATGTCCAGTCCTCCGGGCGGGAGGAAGTCACCGGTGCGAACGTGCTGGTGGCCCTCTTTTCCGAGCGGGAAAGCCATGCCGTATACTTCCTGCAGCAGCAGGACATGACCCGCCTCGATGCCGTCTCCTACATCAGCCATGGCATCGCCAAGGCTGCCGGCATGTCGGAAACCAAGACCCCTCGCGGCGCTGAGGAGCAGGCCGAGAATCGCGAGGAGCGCGGCAAGGGTGGCGGCAAGCAGGCCGAATCCGCGCTGAAGCAGTTCTGCGTGAACCTGAACGAGAAAGCCAAATCCGGCCGGATCGACGTGCTGGTTGGCCGGCAGCCGGAGGTGGAGCGCACCATCCAGATCCTGTGCCGCCGGTCCAAGAACAACCCGCTCTACGTGGGCGATCCGGGCGTCGGCAAGACGGCGATCGCGGAAGGGCTGGCGCGCAAGATTATCGAGGGCGACGTGCCCGACGTGCTGAAAGGGGCCGTTATCTACGCGCTCGACATGGGAACCCTGCTGGCCGGAACCCGCTATCGCGGCGATTTCGAGGAGCGGCTGAAGAATGTCGTCGCCGAGCTCGAAAAGCTGCCCCACGCCATCCTGTTCATCGACGAGATTCACACGGTGATCGGTGCGGGTGCCACTTCGGGGGGCGCCATGGATGCCTCGAACCTCCTGAAGCCGGCGCTCTCCTCGGGGGCCATCCGCTGCATCGGCTCCACCACCTACAAGGAGTTCCGCAACCATTTCGAGAAGGACCGGGCGCTGCTGCGGCGCTTCCAGAAGATCGACGTGAACGAGCCCACGGTCGAGGACACGGTGAAGATCCTCACCGGGCTGAAGCCCGCCTTCGAAAAGCACCACAAGGTTCGCTACACGCCCGAGGCCATCAAGTCGGCAGTCGAACTCTCGGCGCGCTACATCAACGACCGCAAGCTGCCCGACAAGGCGATCGACGTCATCGATGAATCCGGTTCCGCGCAGATGCTCGTCCCAGAGGCGAAGCGGAAGCGGACCATCGGCGTCAAGGAGATCGAGGCAGTGGTGGCGACCATGGCCCGGATCCCGCCCAAGCAGGTGTCCTCCGACGACAAGAAGGCGCTCTCCACGCTCGATGCGGATCTGAAGCGGGTCGTGTTCGGCCAGGATCGGGCGATCGAGCTCCTGTCCTCGGCCATCAAGCTCTCACGCGCGGGCCTGCGCGAGCCGAGCAAGCCCATCGGCTGTTACCTCTTCTCCGGCCCGACCGGGGTCGGCAAGACCGAGGTCGCGCGCCAGCTTGCGTCCATCATGGGCATCCCGCTCACCCGCTTCGACATGTCGGAGTATATGGAGCGGCACTCGGTTTCGCGGCTCATCGGCGCGCCTCCAGGCTATGTCGGCTTCGACCAGGGCGGGCTTCTGACCGATGCCGTCGACCAGAACCCGCATTCGGTGCTGCTCCTCGACGAAATCGAGAAGGCCCATCCGGACCTGTTCAACATCCTTCTGCAGGTGATGGACAACGGCAAGCTCACCGATCACCACGGCAAGACGGTCGATTTCCGCAATGTCATCCTGATCATGACAACCAACGCCGGTGCCGCCGACATGGCGCGCGAGGGCATCGGTTTCGGCGCCGGTCCGCGCGTGGGCGAGGACGAGGAGGCGATCAAGCGGATGTTCAGCCCGGAGTTCCGCAACCGCCTCGATGCCGTGGTGCCGTTCGACTATCTGCCACCGGAAGTGGTGGCCCGCGTCATCGACAAGTTCGTGCTCGAGCTCGAGCTGCAACTGTCGGAGCGGGATGTCCACATCGCCCTCGAGGACGATGCCAAGAAATGGCTGATCGTGCGTGGCTACGACCGGCTCTACGGTGCCCGTCCGCTCGGTCGGCTCATCCAGGAATCCATCAAGCGGCCGCTTGCAGACGAGCTGCTGTTCGGCAAGCTGATGAACGGCGGCGAGGTGCGGGTGCACATCCGCGACGACAAGCCGGCCTTCGAGATCACCCCGGCGCCGCCCAAGTCCCGGCGCCGCAAGAAGTCGGAAGCGCCAGCGGCGGACCCGGCGGAGTAGCCGCCTGCCGCTGTGCGCCGGGTTGGGCGGGCTGGCTGAGGCCGGTCGTCAGGCCGTGCGCGCGATGAAGCCGCCGCCAAGAAGGCGCATGCCGGAATAGGCAACGGCTGCCTGGCCGGGCGACACGCCATATTGCGGCTCTCCAAGCTCCAGCCGCGGCCTTCCGTCGCCTGTGAAAATGCGGGCCGCCACCAGTGGCGCCAGCGACCGGAGCTTCACCTCCACGTCGAGGCCATCGCAAGGTACGGGGCGGCCGAGCCATGACAGGCCATCGAGGCACACGGTCGACACGGCCAGCATCTCCCGCGGGCCGACGACCACGCGCCCGGTTTCCGGCTCCAGACGGACCACATAGAGAGGGTCGGGCAGCCCGCCGAGCTCCAGGCCCTTCCGCTGGCCGACCGTGAAGCCGACGAGACCGCGATGCCGGCCAAGCACCCGACCCTCGAGATCCACGATGTCGCCCGGGCTGTCTGCCTGCGGGCGAAGCCGCCGCACAACCGACCGATAATCTCCCTGCGGCACGAAGCAGATGTCCTGGCTTTCCGGCTTGCGTGCCACCGACAGGCCGAAATGCTGTGCCAGCAAGCGGGTTTCCGGCTTGGCGAGGCCGCCGAGCGGAAACCGCAACGCGCCCAGCTGCGGCAGGGTCGTCGCGAACAGGAAATAGCTCTGGTCCTTGGCCGGGTCGGCGCCCCTGTGCAGCTCCGGCCCGTCGGGCCCCTCCAGCCGCTGCACATAATGGCCGGTGAGGAGCGCCTCGGCGCCAAGATCCTGTGCAACGCCCAGGAGATCGCGGAATTTCACCGTCTGGTTGCAGGAAATGCAGGGAACCGGCGTGCGCCCGGCCAGATATTCATCGGCAAAGGCCTCGACAACATCCGCGCGAAAGGCCGAGGCATAGTCCAGCACATAGTGCGCGATACCAAGCCTGCCGGCGACACTGCGGGCGTCGGCGATGTCCGTTCCCGCGCAACACGCCCCGGCGCGGGACGGCGCATCGTCCGCATCGGACAGCCGAAGCGTGACGCCGATCGCCTCGAGACCGTGCGCGGCGGCTGTCGCCGCCACCACCGAGGAATCCACCCCGCCCGACATGGCGACAACCACGCGCGTTCCCGGGGGCGGAAGCGTCGCGCGCGCGCGGGCAAGCGCCTGCTGTGCATCGCCCGCAGCCTCGGCTGGTGCCGGCACGGGCGCGCGCGCGGCGGGTGTTACAATGGTTTGCATATCAATCACCGTTAACCGCGGTAAGCCTTCCCAACGTTCTCCTCAAGGCCGGCAAGAAGGTGCCGTTCTGGAGGACGGATGACAGACCAGCGGAAAGGATTTCGACAAGGGAATAGGCCACCCTGGACGGTTTTCAAGACTGGAGGATGGGCCGAACTTCGTGCCCATGTCGCGACAGCCGCCCCGGGGACATCAGAACAGGCCAATGGGCTCGCACCGTTGATCTGGCCATGTTCAACCAATGGCAAAGGGCGGACAAGACGATGAACACCTATGTGGATCAGAACCGGCTTCGGACGGATTCCGGAGAATTTCGCGACACCGACCTCGATACGGGTGCCACTGTGCGTCCAAGAGAGGTGGCGGGTCCCGGCGGCCAGCCGATCACCCTTGAGTCCC
>JBKBXK010000035.1:0-13010 GCA_046314095.1 Thermaurantiacus sp.
CTGTTCCAGCGTGTAGCGGTTCTCGAAGTAGAAGGCCCCGGCGACGAAGTTGATCGGGCCGTCGAAGCTTGAGGCCACGCGCATTTCGCCGGATATCTGCTCATACTCCTGGCCACGATAGACGGCGAAGACCGTGCGCTCGGTGCCGTCGAAATCGATGAACACCTTTTCGGTCGACTTGCGCCAGCCAAACACAGATTCGAGGGTGAGCGTGTCGGAGAGCTCCAGCGCCCCCTGCACGGTGAGGGCGTGAAGGTCGGAATCCTGGAAGTGCGGGCCAGTGGAGCGGCTGCGCCGGTCATTCGGATTGTCGCAGAGCTGCGCCCGGATGCAGAGCAGGTCGGGCCCGAACGCCGGCGTGACGGTTGCAGCCACGGGCGGGGTGCCGACGATGCGGAACGGCAACGGGTCCAGCACGGCCACGCCGCGGGGGATGTAGGGCGTGAGCTCGCTGTCGTCCTTGGCATAGTCATAGGTGACGATCAGTTCACCCGGGCCTGAGCGGAGCATGACCGTGCCCGAGAGGCCCCAGCGGTCTTTCGCTCCGGTGGCGCCGCCCGACACATTCTCGAACAGCCCATCGTCCTTCTGCCGGTAGCCGGCGAGCTTGACCGACACGGCCTCGGCAATCTCGGGCAGGTTGACGACGGCGTTGAGATCGAGCCGGTTGGCCGTGCCGGTGATGAGGCGCGCGCGCACGTTCCATTCGCCGGTTGGCCGGGTGCGGAAGGCGTTGATGGCGCCGCCCGTGGTGTTGCGGCCGAACAGCGTGCCCTGCGGACCGCGCAGCACCTCCACCCGTTCGAGATCGAAACTGTCCAGAAGGTTGAAGGCCGAGGAACCCAGATAGACGCCATCGACGAACACGCCGACTGCCGGATCGAAGCTCTTCTCGGGATCCTGGCTGTTCACGCCGCGAAGCGAGACCTGGCTGAGCGATGGCCCGATCGCCACTTCGGAGAGCACCAGGTTGGGAACGAGGCCGGTGAGATCGCGGATGTCGCGGGCGTTCAGGCGTTCGATGGCCGCCTGATCGAGCGCGGTGACGGCGATGGGCACATCCTGCACATCCTGTGCCCGCTTCTGGGCCGTGACGATGATCGTCTCCAGCCCGCCCGGATCCGTGGCGGCATCCTGCGCCCATGCGGGTATCGCAATCGCTCCGGCCGACGCAGCGGCTGCAAGCAGAACTGCCCGATTGCCTTTCATGCAGCTTCCTCCCCGCCCGGACAAACATTGCCCGGGCCTCTTCAATCCGCTGGAAATCCCTCGTGCCGCTTGTTTGACGGCCTTACTTTCTGGCAATGGTGTAGGGATTTCGAAAGCGGGCCTAGCCACGAAACATGATAGCCGAGCCGCATGACGTGCATCGACGCATCGACGGCCATCTGGTGGTCGGCGGGAGCAGCCACGACTTCGATGGCGCGCGGCTGGACCTGCTGGCGCTCGCCGCCCGCGACGACCGGCTGCGTATCCGGGTGTCCTCGACATTCGAGGAGGTTGCCGACGGCAGCGGGGTTGCGCCTCCGACCTTCCTTCTGAGCTACAGTTGCAACCTTGCCCCCTCCGCGCAGGCGCTGGCGCGGATCGCGGCGTTTCTGGCTGGTGGCGGGCGGTGGGTGGCGCTGCACGCGACCAACGCGCTCATCCGCTGGCTTCCGGAAGGCGTCGTCTGCGAGGATCTGGACAACCCCTTCCTCGCGCTCATCGGCTCGGCGTTCCAGGCGCACCCGCCGATCGGCCCATTTCAAGTGCGCGCCGTCCATGACCATCCGCTGGTGGCCGGGGTTGCGCCGTTCATGGTGACCGACGAACTCTATCTCGGCGAGACGGCGCCGGATGCAGAGGTGCTGTTGGCCACCGACTTTCTGGGGCAGGCGCCCGGCTTCCTGCGCTGTGACTGGACGGGCGACGATCCCGTCCGCCCGCTGATGACCTTGCGGCGGGTGGGGGAGGGCGCGGTGCTGCACCTCGCCCTTGGGCATCGGCGCGGCCACTATGACGCCCCGCACCGGGCGCCATATCTTTCCGCAGTCGAGCGCGGTGCCTGGGACAGCGAGGCCTTTCAGCGGCTTCTGGCGCGGGCGCTGGCCTGGGCCGCGCGCACCGACCGGGAACTGGAGGCGGCATGAGCGACACGACGGAGCCGGGCACGGCTCGGCTGCCAGCCCTTGCGGACGCGGAGCTGCCCGAGGGCCTCCGGAGCATCCTTGCGCGCTGGCCCTATCGGCTGCATCGGACGCTGGCGCATGCGCCCGAGAGCCTGAAGGCCTTCATGCCCTGGGGCGAACATATCCTCAGGAACAACAGCATCCCGCCGCGCGCGCGCGAGATCGTGATCCTGCGCGTCGCCTGGAATGCGCGCGCAGCCTATGAATGGGGCCTCCACGCCTGGGTTGCGCGGCAGGTCGGCATGACGGACGCGGAGATTGCAGCCATACCGGGGGACGCGACGACCGGCCCCTGGAGCACTGCCGAGGCAGCGCTCATCTGCGCGGTGGACGAACTGATGGAGTTGCATCGGATCACCGATGCCACATGGGGCGCACTCGCGGCGCATTTTGCGCCGAACCAGCTTGTCGATCTGATCCTTCTGGTCGGCAATTTCACGATGATTGCCTGGGTGCTGAACGGGCTGGAGATTCCGCCCGAGCCGGGCGTCGATCCACTTCCGGACCATCCAGCAGGGGGAGAAAGCGCATGGACCTGATGCTTCAGGGCAAGCGGGCAATCATTTCGGGCGCCACCCGCGGCCTCGGCCGCGCGATCGCCGAGGAGCTTCTAAGCGAGGGCATGAACCTTGCCTTCTGCGCCCGCAACGCGGAGGCGGTTGCCGAAGCGGAGTCAGCCTTTGCCGCCACCGGGCAACGGGCGCGCGGCTGGGTGTGTGATGTGCGCGATGCGGCGGCCTACCGGGCATGGCTTGCCGAGGCGGCGGAGTTCCTGGGCGGCTGTGATGCGTTCATCCCCAATGTCTCGGCCAAGGCGGGCCTTTCGGGGGAGGCGCAGTGGCAGGCGAATTTCGAGGTGGACCTGCTCGGCGCTGTGCGCGGGATGGAGGCACTCGGGCCGCTGCTGGTCGAGGCGAAAGGTGCAGCCCTGTTCCTCGTCACGACGGCTGCCATCGAGCATTTCCCGGTCGTGCAGCCTTACAATGTGATGAAGGCAACGCTGATCGTTTATGCCAAGCAGCTCTCGCAGACGCTGGGCGCCAAGGGGGTACGGGTGAACTGCGTCTCACCCGGCTCGATCTATTATGAAGGGAGCAGCTGGCAGCGGGCCGAACAGGCGAACCCGGCGTTCTTCGAGATGATCCGGAAGTCGATCCCCGAGGGCCGGCTGGGGACGCCGGCCGAAGTCGCGAAGGTCGCCGCATTCCTGCTGTCGCCTGCGGCCTCGTGGATCAATGGCGAGAATATCCTGATCGACGGCGGGCAGGTGAAGCGGGTGAACTATTGAGGCTCAGATGGTCGCCCCGCCATCGACGGGCAGATCGATGCCGGTGATGAACGCGCTCTCGTCGCTGGCCAGGAACAGGGCGGCGGCCGCGACATCTTCCGGGTGCACCAGCCGGCCCATTCCCGCGCTCAGCGGATGGGCGGCCATCCGGCGGGCGCGGCCCTCCGCATCCGCCCCGACGTTCGCCGCCATCATTGCGGTTTCGGTCGAGCCCGGGTGGATGGCGTTTGCGCGGATGCGGGTGCCGCGGCTTGCGCAGTCGAGCGCGACGGCCTTCACCAGGTTGCGCAGCGCGCCCTTGCTGGCAGCGTAGGCCGGAAGCAGGCCGACCGGCCGAAGCGCAAGCGTTGAGCCGATGGCGATGATGGACGCGCCCGGTGACGCCTCGAGCAGCGGCATCAGCGCGCGGGTTCCAAGGTAGGCCCCGGTTGCATTGACATCGAGGAAGGCCTGCCATTGCTCGGGCGCGAGCTCCAAAAGCGGCTGAACGCCCGAGATGCCGGCATTGTGGACCAGCACATCGAGCCGGCCATGCCGGCTGGCGAGGAGAGCATGCGCGTCCGCCCAATCCGAAGCGGAGGTGACATCGAGAGGCAGGATCCCGTCTGCGCCTTGCCGATCGGTGGCAATGACCTCTGCTCCCTCGGCCACGAAGCGGGTGGCGATGGCAGCGCCGATGCCTCGCCCCGCGCCCGTTATCAGCGCAACCTTGCCAAAGAGGCGCATCAGGGCTGCGCTGCGCGGGCCGCGCGGTAGGGTGCGAAGGCGGTGACGAGGCAGACCATTGCGAGCGGCGCTGCCACGGCGTTCACCAGCGCCAGGCCATAGCGCACGCCATCCGGGCCGGTGAACAGATAGTCGGACATCGCGCCGACCACGATCGGCCCGGCACCGAGGCCGACGGTGTTGATCACAAGCATGTAGAGCGCCGAGACCTGCCCGCGCAGCTCGTTGGGGGTGATCAGCTGGATCGCGGTTCCGGCCATGGGAAAGGGCATGGTCGAAAGGAAGATGGCAGGCGCGAACAGGGCAAGCGCCAGCGCGCCCGAGGGCATCAGCGGTGCAAGGCCGCCAAAGAGGCCGGTGCCGATATAGCCGAACGCGGCGACTTTCAGCGGCGCATCAAGGACGCCCTTCGCCGACAGCCAATCGCACAGCCGACCGGCCGTGATGGCGCCAAGCGGTGCAAAGGCAAGGGTGACAAGGCCATAGCCCAGCCCGATCTCGGCCGGCGTCCAGCCGTGCGCGCGAATGAAGAATGCCGGGGTCCACACAGCGGACGCATAGCCGGACAGGGTGATTGCGGCGAAGCCGGCGAACATCGGGAAGAGCGCGCCCTTCTGCCCGCCGACATGGCCAAGCACCTCGCGCAGCGGCACCGCGCCTGCCCGGGTGCGCCCGGTGCGCGCCGGCTCGTGCATCAGGAGCAGGACCGGAACCAGGAGCAGGCCGGGGATCGAGACCAGGACGAACACCCGCTGCCAGCCGGCAAGCCCTTCGAGGAGCGGCCAGCCACTGAAGTCGGCAGCGGAGACGAGCGCCACGGTCGCGCCGCCGGCCACATAGGCAAGGCCGATGCCGATGAAGGCAGTCATGGTGAAGACGGAGATGGCGCGGCCGAGTTTTTCCGGTGGAAACAGGTCGGAGATCATCGAATAGGCGGCGGGCGTGAGCGAGGCCTCGCCCGCGCCGACACCCACGCGTGCTGCGAACAGCTGGCCGAAACTCCGCGCGAGGCCGGAAAGCAGGGAGAAGAGGCTGAATGTGAAGACGCCGGCGGCAATAATCGTCCGTCGTGGCCGGCTATCCACCATGCGCCCGATGGGCAGTGCAAGAAGCGTGTAGAACAGCCCGAAGGCCAGCCCCTGCAGCATGCCGAACTGGGTGTCGCTGATGCCGAGGTCCGCCTGGATGGGCTGGACGAGAAGGTTGATGATGATGCGGTCGAGGTAAGAGAGAATATTGGCGGCCGCGAGCACCGCCACCACGCCCCAGGCCACCCGCCGCGAGGGCCACTGGATCGGCGGGGCCGGCGCCTTCAGGGCTGCCCTTCCTGGAGATCATCCAGCGTTTCGCGCAGCAGGCGGGCGCCTGCTTCGGACGCGACGAGCCGGCGCAGGAAATGGCGCAGCGCGGCGGTGCGAAACGCGCCATTCTCGACGATCCCGCCCTGCTGCATCACGCCCTCGGAGAGATATCGAACCACGTCGCGGCCGAGATCGACATCCTGTTGGCCGATGATCCCGTCGGGAAAGATGCGCTTGGCCGCCTCGCGCCGGGCTGCCTCGAATGCAGCCAGCGCAGGCGGCATGACCTCTGCCAGCTCGGCTTCGGTGCGGGCTGCAAGCGACAGTTCGATGAAGGCCGCGAACTCCGGCGTTTCCAGGCTTTCCCAGGCAAGATCGACGGCGCGCGCGCGAAAGTTCCCATCGTGCGGGATACTGGAGACAGCCTCTTCGTACATGTCCACGCGGCGGCGGATGAGATGCCAGACAAGGGCCTCGACGAGGTCTCTCCGGGAGGGGAAATGGTAGAGCATTGCCGCCCGCGAGAGCCCGGCGCGCGCAGCAACCGCGGATGTCGAGAGGCGCTTGTAGCCCTCTTCGGCAAGGCAGAGGATCGCCGCATCGAGAATTCGTCGCCGCGTGCGGCCGCTTTTCGCGAACTCGCCCTCGCGGGTCTCGGTCGGGTCGGGAAGCTCGGATTCCGTTGCGGCCCTTGTCATACCACACACTCCATCGGCAACCGGAGCAGATTGCGATGGTGGAAATGGGTGCGGAAGGGAAGCTCCGACCGCGGCACGGCGAGGGCAAGCGCGGAGAAGCGATCGAGCATGCGGTTGAGGGCGACATCGAGCTCCAGCCTGGACAGGCCGGCACCGACACAGAAATGGAGGCCGAGACCGAACGCGAGATGCGGGGCCGATGGTCGCCGGCCAAGCTGTACCTGGTCGTCGTCTGGCCCGAAGACGCGCTCGTCGCGGTTGGCCGAGGCGAAGCGGACGTGCAGCAGGCTTCCCGCCGGAACGGCGACCCCGCCCAGCCTTTCATCGGCGATCGCCTTGCGGAACTGGCCCTGGATGGGGCTGTCGAGGCGCAACACCTCCTCGATGAAGGCCGGAAGCATCGACCGGTCGGCGGACAGACGGGCGAGCAGCGCCGGATCCTCGGCCAGACGCAGAAGGGCGAAGGCCAGTGTCGCGGTCGTGGTTTCGTTTCCGGCCACCAGCAGCTGGGTGAGGATGGAGAGGATCTCGCCCGGCTCCAGCGGCCGACCGTCGATCTCGGCATTGGCGAGCGCCGTGATGACATCCGGTCCGGCGCCGCCGCGCCGCTCCTCGACCAGCGTCATCATCGCGCGGTGGCAGGCAAGTGTTTCCTCCGCGATCTCGACTGCCCGGTGTTCCGAGGTGAGAAAGCCGATCTCGTCTGCGAAGGCATCCGACCAGCGCTTCAGGGCGGTTTCGCCCAGCCGGCCCATGCCGAGCAGCTCACCGATCACGGCAATCGGCAGCGGCACGGCAAGGGCGGCGATGAGATCGACCGGGCGGCCCGCGGGGAGCGAATCGACGAGGCCATTCGTCTTCGCCTCGACGAACGGCCGCATCGCCTTCAGCGCCCGCGGCGTGAAGAACGGCGCGACCAGCGCCCGATAGGCGTCGTGGCTCGGCCCGTCATTGTGGCTGAGCGTGAGGGCCAGCGGCCAGCCCTCCGCGCGGATTTCGAGGACGCGCTGGGGCATGCCCCCTGCCCGCATCGCCGCCCGGTCAACCGTGCTCGAGAAACGGTCGGGCGCGCGCATCACTTCGGCGACCAGCGCATGGTCGAGCACATAGAAGATGCCTGTCTCGGCCTCGTGGAAGATGGGCCCCTGCGCGCGGAGTGCCCGGTAGGCCTCGTGCGGTGCGCGCATGAAACCGGGCGCCCGCGGCGCGAAGGCCATGGTCATGGGCCGGCCATGAAGCTGTCGAGGCATGCGTGGAAATGCCGGATCCGCGCCTCCTGCACGGCGCCCGTCACCGGGCCTTCCGTTCGCATCGCCTTCAGCCCTTTCTGCAGCGCTGCGAGGTTCGACATGTCCTCGTCGAAGACGGACGCATAGCCGCCGAGGTGCGGCGCGACGCCGTGGCGTTCGTCCAGCCCGAGCAGCTGCGGCTCGCGCGCCACCTCGATCGTACGGACCCCGGACCCTGGCACCACGAACATCACCTCCATCGTGCACATGTCGGGCGTGTCGCCGTGGGGCAGGAAGCGATAGACGAGATAGCTGCCCCAGCCGGCCCAGAGCACCAGATTGGGGAAGACATGATACTGGATGGTGTCGATGAGCTCGCAGTCGGTCACGTCCGCCACATCGACCCCTTCGGCCAGGAGCGCGTCGCGCCGCGCCGCGCCCATGGCCGCGCGCGCCGTCAGCCCTTCGGGCAGGCGCACCTCGCGGGCCCGGTCGCCAAGCGCCGGCCGCAATCCGGCCTGGAAAATCTCCTCCTCGGGCAGCGCCGGGCCATTGGGGCTGGCAAGGCCGCGCGGCGAGATCATGCGGGTCGTCCGGCAGCCCTCCCACACGTCATACTGGGTCATCGCGTCGCCGAGATAGGTCATCGCGGAGCGGTGGGTCTCGCTCACATGGAAGCTCTCGATGAAGGCCTCGAGCGCCACCTTCCAGTTGCAGCGATGCAGCTTTTTCACATGCACTGCCTTGACGCGGGCGCCGAGATCCCAGCCGCGCGTGGCATAGTGGGCAGGCAGGAACTCGAGGAAGCGGTCGAATGGTTCCGGGTCCGGCCCCGGGTTCACGAACACGAAGCCGCCCCAGATGCCCACGGAAGCGCGCGGCAGGGCGAAGCGGGCCAAGTCGACATGCGGGAAGTCCCAGCCATTGACGAGCGCCTTGCAGCTGCCGTCAATGTTCCAGGAGAAGCCGTGAAACGGGCAGCGGAACTCGCCGGCATGGCCATCGATTTCGCGCAGCAGCCGGCCGCGATGCAGGCAGGCGTTCACATGGGCCGCCACCTCGGAGCTGCTCACGCGGGTGACGAGAAGCGAGATGTCGCCGACCGAATAGACGATATAGTCGCCAGGCTCGGGAATATCCTCGAGCCGGCAGGCCATCTGCCAGCAGCGGCTCCACAGCCGTGCCTGTTCGCGCCTTGCGAACTCCGGGCCGATGTAGCGGTGCCGGTCGATCGGCCGCACGGGCACCCGCGCCCGTCCGCAATCGCGCAGAGCGGGTGGCACGGGCCGCGTTTCCGCGTCCAGCATCGCCTGAACCGACGGTTCGGGCGGCACGTCCACCAGACCTGTCGCCATCGCTCCCTCCATTTCCTACACTATTGTCTGGTTTTTCGCCGTGCCAGCCCGCCCAAGTGAGAGGGTTTGCCCCTCGCACTATTGGCTCTTGAGCGGCTGCGCGCACTGTCGCACCGCTTCCTCTGAAACCGAGGGGAAAGGCCATGGCAGAGGCAGTCATCATCGACGCGGTGCGCACGCCGCGCGGCATTGGGAAGGTTGGCAAGGGGTCGCTGGCGCACCTCCACCCGCAGCACCTTGGGGCGACGGTTCTGAAGGCGATTGCCGAGCGCAACGGGCTCGACACGGCGACGGTCGATGACGTGATCTGGTCCACCAGCAGCCAGAAGGGCAAGCAGGGCGGAGATCTCGGGCGCATGGCGGCGCTGGATGCGGGCTTTGACATCCGGTCGTCCGGTGTCACGCTGGACCGGTTCTGCGGCGGCGGCATTACCGCCGTGAACCTTGCGGCGGCGATGGTGATGTCGGGACAGGAAGACTGTGTGATCGCCGGCGGCACCGAGATGATGAGCCTGACCACGGAAATGGCGCGGGAGGAGATGGCTGCCGGCCTGAAACCCCTGGGCATCGGTTCCGGAAACGCGCATCTGCAGAAGCTGCACCCCCAGTCGCACCAAGGGGTGTGCGGCGATGCGATTGCATCCCGGGAGGGGATTTCCCGCGAGGCGCTGGATGCCCTGGGGCTGGAGAGCCAGAAGCGGGCAGCGCGGGCGATGGCGGAGGGCCGCTTCGACCGTTCGATCGTGCCGGTTCTGAACGAGGATGGCTCGGTTGCGCTTGGACAGGACGAGTATCCGAGGCCGGACACGACGATGGAGGGTCTCGCACAGCTGCAGCCAGCCTTCGAGAAGATCGCGCATGTTCCGCTCGACAGCGCAGGCACGACCTTCGCGGGCCTGATCCGGCAGAAATATCCCGACCTGGAGATAGGCCATGTGCATCATGCAGGAAGCTCGTCGGGCGTCGTCGATGGCGCTGCGGCCGTGCTCGTCACCTCGCGCGCCTATGCGGACCGGAACGGCCTGAAGCCCCGCGCGCGCATCGTTGCCATGGCCAATATGGGGGACTGCCCAACGCTGATGCTCAACGCGCCGGTGCCCGCGGCCCGCAAGGTGCTCCAGAAGGCCGGCCTGACACTGGACGACATCGACCTGTTCGAGATCAACGAGGCCTTCGCGGTTGTTGCCGAGAAGTTCATCCGCGATCTCGATCTCGACCGCGAGAAGGTGAACGTGAACGGCGGCGCAATCGCCCTGGGCCACCCGATCGGCGCCACCGGCTCGATCCTGATCGGCACCATCCTCGATGAACTGGAGCGGCGGGAGCTGAGCCGCGGGCTGGTGACGATGTGCGCCGCGGGCGGCATGGCGCCCGCAATCATCATCGAGCGGGAATGACCGTGCGGCGCCTTCTGTGTGCGCTCGGGCTGGCCCTTCTTGCGCTTCCCGCAGCCGCGCAGCCGGCGGCTCCGACCGCGGAGGTTGCGGCCGCCCTTCCCGAGATCGAGCGGCTGTTCGACGACTGGCGGCGGGATGCCCGTGCTCCGGGTCTTGTCTGGGGAATCGTGCACGAGGGTCGGCTCGTGGCCCTGAAGGCCGAGGGCGTGCAGGATCTGCGCACGCGTGCTCCTGTCACCGCCGACACGGCGTTCCGGATTGCCTCGATGACCAAGGCGTTCACCGCGCTTGCCATATTGATGGAGCGGGATGCCGGCCGGCTGCGCCTTGATGACGCCGCTGCGGCCCATGTGCCGGAAATGCGCGGATGGCAGCCCGCAACCGCGGACAGCCCGGCCATCACCATCCGCGATCTTCTGCACCATACGTCGGGCCATGTGACCGACAACCCGTGGGGCGACCGGCAGCAAGCCATGTCGGAGGCCGATTTCACGGCCTATCTGGCCGCCGGCTTTCCGCGTTCGCGCGGGACCGCCACCGCATATGAATATTCCAATGTCGGCTATGCCACGCTTGGCCGGATCGTCCAGAACACGGCCGGGCGGGATTTCGCCGCGCATGTCACCGAGACCTTGCTTCGGCCGCTCGGGATGGGCTCGACCACGTTCGAGGTGCGCGATGTGCCGGCGACGCGGCTGGCGCGCGGCTACCGCTGGCTGGATGCCCGCTGGGTGGAGGAACCCACCATGGAGCACGGAGCCTTCGGCGCCATGGGCGGGCTGGTGACGACCGCGAACGACTATGCGCGGTGGCTTGCCTTCCTGCTTTCCGGCTGGCCCGCTGGAGAGGCGCGGGACACCGGGCCCGTGCGGGCAGCCACGCTGCGCGAGATGGTGCAGGGCAATGGCTTTCCGGAATCCCGCGCGCGGCCGGGCCGCACGGCAGCGACCGGGTGCAGGCTGGCCGCCGTCTATGGCATGGGGTTGCGGGTGGCCCAGGATTGCGACCTCGGCCTCACCCTCTCTCACGGCGGCGGCTATCCGGGCTATGGCTCCTTCATGCTGCTGTTGCCGGAGGCGGGCGTCGGCATCTTCGCGTTCGCCAACCGCACCTATGGCGCGCCGACCGGCCCCGTCTGGGATGCCGCCCTTGCGCTGAAGGCGCGCGGCGCCATTCGCCCGCGTTCCATGCCGGTGAGCCCGACGCTGGCGGAGGCCTATCGCACCGTCGCCCGGGTCTGGGAGCGCTCCGATATCGAGGCGGCCGGCCCGGCGCTTGCCATGAACATGCTGATGGACAAGCCGGCCCGGATCTGGCGGGCCGAACTCCAGGCGATGAAAGCCAATGCCGGTGCTTGCGACACCGCAGCGCCGCTTGCGCCGACCGGCGCGATGTCGGGCACCTTTCAGTGGCGGTGCGAAACGGGGCGGATTTCCGGCGAGCTGCTGCTCTCGCCTGAGCCGCGCCCGCGCATCCAGGAGCTTCGACTGCGGCCGATGGCACCCTGACCGCGCATGGCGGCCATTGTTTCGGCAGCTCCGAGACCCGACATGCGGCGCATGGCGACGCTCCCGATCAACACCACAGGCCCGGGCTGGAACTTCGACAACAGCTATGCACGGCTTCCCGAACGCCTGTTCGCGCGGGTGCCGCCGACTCCGGTGCGGAGCCCGCGCCTTGTGCTCTTGAACGAACCGCTGGCGCGCGAGCTCGGCCTCGATCCGGACTGGCTGGCGTCCAAGGACGGCCTTGCCGTGCTGGCTGGCAACGCGATCGCCGAAGGATCCGAGCCGATCGCGCAGGCCTATGCCGGCCACCAGTTCGGGCATTTCACCATGCTGGGCGATGGCCGCGCGCATCTTCTGGGCGAGCAGATCGCGCCCGACGGACGGCGCTTCGACATCCAGCTGAAAGGGTCTGGCCCGACGCCCTTTTCGCGGAGCGGCGATGGCCGCGCGGCGCTTGGGCCGATGCTGCGCGAGCATCTGGTTTCCGAGGCGATGCACGCGTTGGGCATTCCAACGACGCGCGGCCTCGCGGTGGTTGCGACAGGCGAGCCGGTCCTTCGCGATTCCATCCTTCCGGGCGCAGTTCTGGTGCGCGTCGCCACTTCGCACCTGCGCGTCGGCACGTTCCAGTTCGCGCGTGCAACCGGTGCGCCCGAACTCCTGCAGGCCATTCTCGCCCACGCCATCGCCCGCCACGACCCCGATATCGTCGGGGCTGACAACGCGGCGCTTGCACTTCTCGGCCGGGTGATGGCGCGCCAGGCGGCGCTGGTTGCCCGCTGGATGGCGGTGGGTTTCGTGCATGGCGTGATGAACACCGACAACATGAGCATCGCGGGCGAGACCATCGACTATGGCCCCTGCGCCTTCATGGATCGCTTCGACCCGGCGACCGTCTTTTCCTCGATCGACCGCGGCGGGCGCTATGCCTATGCCAACCAGCCGCTGATCGCGCAGTGGAACCTGGTGCGGCTGGCCGAGGCACTGCTGCCGGCAATCGATGCCGACGAGGCCCGCGCCGTCGAGATGGCAAATGAGGCGGTCAACCGCTTTCCGGCGATGTTCGAGGCCCAATGGCTGCGGCAGTTCCGCGGCAAGCTGGGCCTGTTCACCGAGGAGGAGGGCGATCGGGCGCTGATCGAGGATTTGCTGGCGGGCCTGCACGAGGCGCGACTGGACTACACGGCCAGCTTCGCGGCGCTGGCGCGCGGCGGTGCGCCCGCGCATCCGGCGCTGGAAGCGTGGGCCGGGCGCCACGAGGCGCGGCTCGGCCGGCAGGCGCAGAGCGGTGCGGATGCGCTGAAGCTGATGCAGTCCGCAAGCCCGGCCGCGATCCC
>JBKBXK010000035.1:13020-13583 GCA_046314095.1 Thermaurantiacus sp.
GCAACCATGTGGTGGAGGCGGCTCTTGCAGCCGCGGAGGGCGGCGATCTTGCGCCCGTCCGGCAGTTGCTCGATGCGCTGGAGCGCCCGTTCGACCATGCAGGCGTTGCCGCCGAGCTTGCGGGACCGCCTCCGGAGCCGTCCGCCCCTTACCGGACCTTCTGCGGCACCTGATCGGCGGGGGCCTTGCCTTCCCCGGTTTTCAGCGCCTTCACCGCCGCCTTCGCCAGCACATGGGCGACGACCGGGGCGGTGATGAACAGGAACAGCGAGATCGCAAGCTCGCCCAGCACCGGTCGGCCGGCCACCGCGCTGGAATGGACGAGAAGCGCGACCACCACCGAGCCGACACCCAGCGTCGTCGCCTTGGTGGGCGCATGCAGGCGGGTGAAGAAGTCCGGCAGCTTGGCAAGGCCGATCGACCCGACGAGCGCGAAGAAGCCGCCGACCAGCAGCAGCACCGAGACCAGGATTTCCACCCACAGGCTCATTCGATGATGTCTCCGCCGAGCAGGAACTTGGACAGGGCGACGGTGCCGACAAAGCCCATCATGGCAATCAGCA
>JBKBXK010000036.1:0-13378 GCA_046314095.1 Thermaurantiacus sp.
CAGCGGACCTTCGTCTGAACAGTTGCGAGATGCTCCACGCCGGAGGCGGTGTGCCGCAGCTGCGGCTGGCAGAGGCCGACCCCTATCGTGGCCGGCTGCTGCCGCAGCCAACGGGATGCACCGCAACCGCCCTTGTCGTCACCGGACAGCTCGCCATCGCACCGGGGCAGAGCGCGGTGTTCTGCAACGGGCTGACGATCGCTGCCGGTGGCGTCGTGCAGCTCGGGCCCGGGCTGCACGTTGTCGACGGCGGCATCTTGACAGTGATGCCTGGCGGAACACTTGTAGCCGACCGTGCGACGATCCTGCTGCGCGGAACCGGCGGCCGGATGCAGGCGTCGATCAATGTGCAGAATGGTGCGCGGGTGACGCTGGTTGCGCCACCGACTGGCCCTGGTGCCGGCCTCGCCCTTGTCGCCGCCCGTGCTGCGCCCATAGCGCTGGGGCTGACAAGCCTGTTCCTCAACGTGACCGGGGCGATCCATGCCCCAGAGAGTGCCCTGATATTCCATGGCAATTCCGGCGGAGGCTGCGCGCAGCTGGTGGCACAGTCCATCGTGATCAGCGGCTTCTCGCAACTTCAGGCCGCCTGCGCTGGCACGGGGATGCTCCCGATTGTGGACCGGATCGCGCTGCTTGCGGAATGATCAGCCCGCAGCAAGCAACTGCAGGACCGCCGGGCCGATGAGCACGATGAAAAGGGGCGGGAGGACGAAAACGATAAGGGGAACTGTCAGCATCGCCGGCAGGCGCGCGGCCCGCTCCTCGGCGCGCAGCATGGCCGCTTCCCGAACCTCGTCCGCGAGGATGCGCAGGGCGCTAGCCAGCGGCGTGCCATAACGCTCCGTCTGCGACAGGATCGCAACCAGCGCCCGGGTTTCCTCAAGGCCCGTGCGCGCAACCAGATTCCGGAAGGCCTCGCCACGATCGGGCAGGAAGCCCAGTTCGATTGCAGTGAATGCAAGCTCGTCCGCCATATCCGGCGCTGCGCCATGAAGCTCGCGGCCGACCCGTGCCATCGCTGCATCAAGCGCAAGCCCAGCCTCGGCGCAGATCACCATCAAATCGAGCCCCAGCGGAAGCTGGGCGAGCAGGCGCTGGCGACGCTTGATGACCGCGTTGCGAAGCCAGATTCGCGGCGCCATGAGGCCCAGCACCACCCCGGCTGCGGCGAGCACGAGCCGGACTGGAATGGCGCTTGAATCGAGCAGCGCTGGCGCGAGTATCCATCCCAAAAGGCCGCCAAGCGTTGGCGCGACAAGCGTTCCCGCTGTGAGCGCGACCATCGCCTCGTTGCCCCGATATCCGGCCTCTGCAAGCTGCGACACCAGGTTCCGGCGCGCTGGCCCGTCACGCACCGCCAGATCCCGGAGAAGGAGATGCGCGCGGGCGAGCAACCGGTCACGCAGAGGCTCCCGCTCCGCCGGCAACACACCTTCGCCCGTCGCCAGCCGACGCGCCCGACGGGCGATCGGATCGGCCGAAGCAGCGGCCAGCCCAAGGAACACAACCGAAAGTAGGGTCACCAAGCCCACCGCCCAGGGCAGCATGCTGGCGCTGCTGTCGGTCATCAGGCCTCAAGCCGAACGAGGGTGGCCATTATTCCGGCACCAACCGCGAGCGACACCAGCCCCAAACCAACCAGGAGCTGGCCTGCGGAGGTGTGGAACAGCGGCGCCACATAGTCTGGCGCCATCATCGTCATCATCGCGGCAAGCAGGATCGGCAATGCCCCGATGATGACGGCGCTCGCCCGAGCCTCCGACGAGAGCGCGCGAAGCCGGAGCGCCAATTGCTGTCGCCGCCGCACAAGGTCGGCGAGGCCATCGAGAGTCTCGGCAAGGTTGCCGCCTGTCTCGCGCTGGATTGACATGGAGACCACCAGGAAATCGAACTCGTGCAGCCGCAGGTGCCGTCCCTCGCGCATGAGCGCTCCCTCAAGCGGCTGCCCAAGCCGCGCCTGATCGTGGGCACGGCGAAAAATGCCTCGAAGCGGCTCGTCAAACTCTCTTGCGACACCCTCGACCGTCTCCAGAACGGGCAGGCCAGCCCGAAGCCCGCGGACCATGAGCCCGATGGCGTCCGGCAACAGGGCGCGAAACCGGGCCCGACGACGACGCCAAAGCGCGCGGATCGCAGCCCACGGGAGACCGACGAGCATCAACAGCCAGGCGATCAGAAGCGGGATCCCCGACAGGCCCAGCGCGTGGAGCCCGAGGGCCGCCGTTCCACTTGCCGCAATCGCCAGAAACAGGAATCGAGAGAGCGACGTCGCGATCCCGGCCGCGAGCAACCACGAGCGGAACCGCCCCTCCGCATCCACATGGGCGTTCAGAAATGTCTCGATCAGGCCCCCGGCATGGCCACGCACAAGCGCCGGCGCTTCCGGCCCGGTCCCGAGGCGATTGGGCGCATCGACCGGCGCGAACGCCGCCACGCGACTCATGAGCTGGCGGCGATGGGCGAGGCTGCGAAACGCGGCAATGGCGATGAGAATGCTCGCGCTCGTCAGCACCAGTAGCAGCACAGCGTAGAGGACCAGATGAGGGGGTGGATCGCTCATGCCTGCATGGCCCGCGCCACCAGCTCCGAGAGTCCCGCATGCTCTGCCCGCGTGGTGAAGTGCGGGCGCACGCCGGTACACACGAAGCGCCCGGCCACCGCCTCGTCCACGCCCGAACTCTCCTGCTGGAACAGGAACAGCTCCTGCAGCGTGATGATGTCGCCCTCCATGCCGATCACCTCGGTGATGCTGGTGATGCGGCGGCGGCCATCCCGCATCCGTGCCACCTGGACAATCAGCTGCACCGCGGCCGCAATCTGCGTTCGGACCGCAAGCACGGGCAGATTGAACCCGGCCATCGCGACCATGTTTTCAAGCCGGGTGAGCGCCTCGCGCGGGCGGTTGGCGTGAATTGTTCCAAGCGATCCGTCGTGGCCGGTGTTCATCGCCTGCAGCATGTCGATTGCCTCGGCGCCGCGGATTTCGCCCAGGATGATCCGGTCAGGTCGCATGCGCAGGGCATTGCGCACGAGGTCGCGCTGGGTAATCTCGCCGCGCCCTTCCAGATTTGGCGGGCGGGTTTCCAGCCGCACGACATGGGGCTGCTGAAGCTGCAGCTCGGCTGCATCCTCGATGGTAACGATCCGCTCCGTCGGACTGATCAGATGCGAAAGGGCGTTCAAGAGGGTCGTCTTGCCCGAGCCCGTGCCTCCGGAAACAAGGAGGTTGAGCCGCGCCCGCGCCGCCGCCTCCAGCAGGGCCGCCATCTGTGCCGACATGCTTCCCCGTGCCACCAACTGGTCGAGGTCGAAGGTCTTGCGGGCGAACTTCCGGATGGAGAGGGCCGGGCCATCGAGGGTGAGCGGGGGGATGATGATGTTCACCCGGCTGCCGTCAGCAAGCCGCGCGTCGACCACTGGACTCGATTCATCGACCCGGCGCCCGACAGCCGTGACGATCCGCGTGATGACCCCCATCATGTGCATGGAGTCGCGAAACCGTGCGGATGTCAGCTCCAGCCGTCCTTCCCGCTCGACATAGATCCGGCCCGGCCCGTTCGCCATGATGTCGGTCACGCTGTCGTCGGCCAGAAGCGGCTCGAGCGGCCCGAGCCCGCGCATGTCGTCGATCAGGAGCGTGACCAGATTGCGTTGCTCGGCGGCATTCAGAACCAGACCCAGATCCGAGAGCAGGCCGGGAATGAGATCGCGGATACGCCGGGCGAGCTCGCCCCGGTTCATGGCTGCTGCCGCGGCACTGTCGATACGCTCGAGCACGGCCGGGAGCACCCGCTCCATCGCCTGAACGGCAACGCTTCGCGCGTCGCCGGAATGCGCCGCATCGCTGGTCTGGCCGCGGGCTCCGGCGCCAAGAAGGGTGTTCAGGAAGTGGCTCACCAGATCCCGATGGGTGCGTGGGTCCAGATGGGCGCCCTCGGCATCGAGAACCTTGGCGATGGCCGCTCCGATCGCTGCGGCCAGTTCGCCCCGCGGGCGGCCCGCGTCGGTAGCAGGATCAAAGCTGCGCGCGATCACCGGCTGGAGCAGACGCCTGGCGGCGTTCATATCAAGGGCATGATCCGACCTCGGGCGACCGGATGAAGGTGCGGCCGTTTGCGGAACCGCACGCAGCGCCCGAACCCCGTCGCCGAAGCCGGGAACGATGTCGTGCGACCGGCGCCGTCCGAAGCTGGTCATGGCTGAGCCCGCACCCGCGCCAGCAGCGACCCCCAGCGCCGCTTCCGGTTCGCGGGCGATGCGGCGCCGCCGGCTGCCACCGGCAATATCTGGTCCAGAAGCCGGGCCATCGCCGCGGCTGGCCGGCGGCCGGTCGCAGCAGCGGAGAGCGCCGTTGCAGAGGCGATCGCCTTGGCAGCGATCGCCGGCACCTCGGGAATTCGCGCATCCACCCGGGCACCCAGCATTGCCTCGAAATCCGCATCGGCCACCTCGCCCCGCCCGGCGCCGAGCCTGTTCATCACGATCAGCGGCTGCTGGCCGGCACGAAGGCCGGAGGCAAGGGCCAGCAATCTTCGCGCATCCCGCAGGCCGGCAAGGCTTGCATTGGTAACGAGAACAACCCGGTCGGCCGTCCGGAGTACGGTGCGGACGGTGCGGTCCAGGCGCCGCGGAAGGTCCACCAGAACCAGTTCGTATGTGGCAGCAAGACGGGACAGCAGCGCCTGCACGCTTTCGGGTCGAACCACGAACTGGCGTTCGAGCGGTTCTTCCGCCGCGAGGATACGGAAGCCGAGCGTGTGCGGGCTCGCCGCGCCATCGACGAGCGTGTCGTCGACCCGCTCTGGCGACTCAAGGATCGCGGCAAGGCTGGCTGCCCGTGGCGCCTCCAGATCGAGCGCGACCGTGCCGCCCTGGAGGTCGAGATCCAGCAACATCGTGTTGGCGCGCGCGGCTGCGAGATGGGCAAGCGAGATGGCGATTGCCGTACTGCCCACGCCGCCCCGGGCGCCCATGACGGCAACCACCGTGCCACGCGCCGCCCGCCCTGGGGCAATGACAGGGGCTGCCTCCCTGTCTGTCATGGCCGCGGCAAGACTTTGCGCCAGCAGATCCTGCTCCAAGGGCTTCAGAAGATAGTCGCTCACCCCCAGTGCCCGGAGGCCGCGAAAGAGGTTCACATCGTTTCGGGTTCCGATTGCCAGCACCCGCGTTCCTTCAGCACACATGTCTGCCAGCGCATCCACTTGGGCCAGCGGTGCGGCGGAGCCTGTAAGGTCGATGACCAGGAACGCGGGCGCAACCGCTTGCGCGACATGGGCGATTGCCACATCGAGACCGCCTTCGCGGATCTCGGGGGCAACCCAGCCGGTCGCGGCTGCCGCCATGCCCAGCGTTTTGCGGCTTGCGGAATCGGTTGCAAAACCGATGAAGGGCAGCATCTCTGCCACTGCGGGGCCCACCGGCAGAAGCTCTGTCATCCGTGCCCCTCAACGCTCAGGAGCGGTGGTCGGGCGGTCCGTGGGATCCGGAACCTGCCCCAGGCGCAGGCGCCGCACGGGTGTGACGAGCGGATCTCCTTGCGCTGGCGCAAGGGCGCGGCCGCGCGCAAGATCGTCGGCATCGGCAACCATCGCTTCAAGGTTGAGCGCGGTCGCGCAGCCATGCGGGAGCGATGCGCGCTGCCGCGCGGCCTCGGCCGAGCAACCCGGAATGTCTGCCGAGCGCACCGGCTGCGCGCCTGCCGGCGCAAGAGTGCCGAGCGCGAGGAGGAAAAGCAGGCGGATCATGGGCGCGCCCCGCCTGCGCGCGGCTCGGCAAGCGCACCGGCATCGGTGGGCCGCACCAGATAGGGCGTCACGATCACGACGAGCTCGGTCTCCTGCCGCTCGAACCTGCGGGAGCGGAACAGAGCACCAATCACGGGCAGCTCGCCCAGGCCCGGAAAGCGCTTCAGATCCTCCCGGCTTCCGTTCTGCAGCAGGCCGGCGATGGCAAAGCTCTGGCCGGAGGCAAGATCGACCGTGGTTTCCACGCGGCGGGTCGTCAGCGCGGGAACCATGAAGCCGTTGATGGAGATGGCCCCCACCGAGGTCAGCTGGCTGACCTCCGGCTTCACGGTCAGATTGATGCGGTTTCCGTCGGTGATGGTGGCAACGAACGACAGGCTGACGCCGAAGCGCTTGTAGTCGATGGTGGTGACGTTCTGCGCCTGGGGCACCGGAATCGGGAACTCACCACCGGCAAGAAAGCTCGCCGGAACCCCGGACAGTGCTGTGAGATTCGGCTCGGCGAGGACGGTCGCAAGACCGCGGTTGTCGAGCGCGTCGAGCAGGACCGACAGGTCGACGTCGCCGTTGGCGAATGTGCCGACGAGATTGTTGGCGCCCTCGGCACGGGTGTTGAGCACGAGCCCGGATTCGGATGGCACAAACACGGGGCGACCCACGGCAATGCCGACCGCTGCATCGCCGATCCGCCCGATCCCATCCCAGTTGAAGCCGATAGCACGCACCAGGTCGCGCGACACTTCGGCAAACCGCACGCGAAGGTTGATTTGCGTTGGCGCGTGCACGGCGATCTTGTTGATTACCCGGCCGCGATCGGCACCGGCGACGAACCGTGTCGCAAGGCGGACGGCATCCTCCGCTTCGGCTGGGGTGTCGACGCTGCCGGCAATCACCAGCGCATCGTTGGCCATGCCGAGCGAGAGCCGCCGTCCGGGCAGGGCCTCCGCAAGTGCCCGCTCGAGCAGGGGAAAGTCATAGCCAACCGAAACATCAAGGCTCGTCACCACCCGATCTGCCGAATCGACTGCGAAGAAACTGGTTTCCCCCGGACCACGACCGAACAGATAGACGAGCCGGGGCGAGCGCACCTGCACATCTGCTATCGCCGGATCGGCGATGAAAACCGACGCAGCAGGTCGATCAAGGCGGATCAGGCGCCCCTTGCCAACTTCGATTGCAACGCGTGCGCCAGCCGCGTCGGCCTGCACCACTGCGGCAATGGCCGGCGAATGAACCGGCGAAAGGGCAAGGACCACAAGGAGAAGGAGGCCGAGCCCCCATCGGCCGCATGGCATCATGTGCCCCCTTCGTCAGCCGGCGGCGGCGTCGAGCTGCGGATGCTGTCTCCGCGCACCACCTGCACGCCATTTTCGGTGGCTGTGCCTGTTCCGCCAGAGGAAGCAGCTGGTGCGTCGGGAAGTGCCGCGGCGGCCGGCGGGACGGCCGGAGCCGCAGCGAGCGACGGGGCAAGAGCGACTGCGGCCGACGCAGCGCCAAGGTCGCCTGCAGTCAGGCGCGTGACATCCGTATCCCAGGTACGCCCGGCGCCACTTGGTGCTTCGGCGCGCGGCGACAGGTTGCGGAGCGCGAGCGACAGCCGTCCGAGTTCCTGCGCAACCGCGATGGCCTCGGCATCGCGGGGGCTCACCTCAAGTGTGACCGTGCTCGGCGGCGGGGCGCCTTCCGCGCCGGCCGACATCGGGCGCAGACGCTGGTCCACACCCAGCACCCGCACGTTCTCGACGACTGTAAGCCCCACCACGCGCCGTGACCCGGACGTGGTGGCGGTGAGAAGCACATCCACGCGGTCGCCAGGGCCCACAAGCCCGGCAAGGCCGGCGGCAGCCGAGACGGGAATCGTCACCGCCCGCTTTCCCGGGGCGATCAACGCCGCCAGCACACCCTGTTGCCCACGCTGCACGAGATGCGAGCTGTTGAGCGGCTGGCCCTGCGCGACCGACGCGCGAACGATGCTGCCGAAAAGCTTTTCCGCAGGCACCTCCTCGGCACGAAGATGTTGCGGCTGGAGCGCGTTGCGCGGCCACTTCGCGAGGCCGAGCATCTCGCGGGAGATGACATCGCCTGGCTGAAGGTCACGTCGGGCCACGAATAGCTCGACCGTATCCACAGCCGCCGCGTTGCGTGCGGCCGTTGCGGATGCCCGGGCCGCGCGGTCAAGCCAGGAGGCGGTGAGCCAGACGGCAGACGCGCCAAGCGCAAGCGCAAGGAACAGGAGGAACAGTCCGCGCGGCGCGAGGCGGAGAAGTCGGGGACTCATCCGGGTCCTCCAAGCAGTCCCACGCGTGAAAGAAGCACCAGAAGCCCTCCGGCAGCGATGGCGACCCCGAGCGGCATCGTTGCCTCTGGCGGCGCAGCGCCGGGTTCCGCCATGCCCGAACGCGACGCCAGCGCCTGGCGCCCCAGCATCGCAACCCCGATCCCGACGGCGACCAACGCCGTTCCTGCGAGGTGAAGCTGCAACATGTCCGGCCCGGCCCAGAGCAGCGTGGCGGCGAACAGTTTCACATCGCCGCCACCCAACAGGCCCCGAGCGAACGCCCATGTCCCGGCCGCAAGGCCGAATATCGCCAGTGCGACATGCGCAAGGATCAGAGCCGCCGAAAGCCCGGCAAGGAACGGGAGGGCAGACAAGGCGACCGCAGCAGCAGCGGCGTTGGGTATCGTCCGGCGCTCCAGATCGTCTGCGGCAGCGGTCAGAAGCGCAGCCGCAGCGAGGGCCGAGCCAATCGCAACCATCATTCCGGCAACCTCTGAGCCAACGTCCACCACCTCTCCGCTCCCGTGCTCAGTCCTCGCTAGGTCTTACGTCAGCTCGGCCTTGCGCCGCGCTGCGGGCCGTTTGCCCGCGGCTTGCCGCTTGCCTCCGATGCCTTGGGGTTGGCTTGCGCGGGCAGTGGCTTGACGTTGCCGACGTCCGGAGCGCCCAGCGGTGGCGCTGTCACCCCATCTTCGGCTGCGGGCGGAGTGCCGTGTGGGACCTGCGGGGGCAGATCGCCCCCCGGCCCACCCTCGCTTCATTTCTTGGTCGCGTTCGAAAGCTCGGTGTTCACCTCGGTGAACACGGTGCCCAGATTTTTCTTGATGGTGGGCAGGGTCGCGACGAGCGCCAGTGCAATGAAGGCCGCAATCAGCCCATATTCGATCGCAGTCGCACCGGATCGGTCACCGGCAAGATGCTTCAGAAGCCGCGTCATTTCTCTCTCCCGAACAGGGTCGCCACTCGGAGCCGGACCACGCGGTCCTTCCCCGCGGCTAACCACGGCACGGAGGCGTCGGGATTTAGGCGCGCATCAGCCGAGGGCGCGAATGATCGCGGAAAAATCGAGCCGCGCACGGTCCGGGTCAGCCGCGAAGGACTCGTAGAGTTCGGCCGCGCGGGCGCCCATCGGCGTTTCGGCTCCGACCGAACGGGCTGCATCCATGGCAAGGCGCAGGTCCTTCAGCATCAGCGCCGAGGCAAAGCCCTGCCGATAGTCGCGATCGGCCGGGCTTTCCGGGCCCACCCCGGGAAGCGGGCAATAGCTGGTCATCGACCAGTTCTGCCCGGACGAGACCGACGCGATATCGTAGAAGCGCTGCGGATCGAGCCCGAGCTTTTTCGCAAGCAGGAAGGCCTCGGCAGTCGCAACCATCGAGGCGGCGAGCAGCATGTTGTTGGCCGTCTTGGCTGCCTGCCCTGCGCCGCTGCCGCCGGCGTGTATGACGGCCTTGCCCATGGCAGCGAGGATCGGCTGCGCGCGCGCAAAGGCGGAATCCGAGCCACCAACCATGAAGGTGAGCGTGCCCGCCGCTGCTGCTGCGACCCCGCCGGACACAGGCGCATCGACGGCATCGAGGCCGTGCTCGGCCGCCTGCTGCCCCAGCTCCCGCGCAGTTGCGACATCGATGGTGGAGCAGTCGATGAGCAGACTTCCCGGCGCGGCCCGCCCAAACAGCGTCTCGCGCCAGACGGCCGCCACATGCGCGCCGGCGGGCAGCATGGTGATCGCGGCCGTGGCTCCTTCAAGCGCATCCGGCGCGGCCGCCGCACGATGGCATCCGGCAGCCTCGGCCTTGCCGAGCGCCTCTTCGGAAAGATCGAACGCGCGCACGGCGAACCCCTTGGCCACCAGGTTGGAGGCCATGCCGAGCCCCATGTTTCCCAGTCCGATGAAGGCGACCGTTCCGCTCATCGGCCGCTCCATTGGCCGGGGCGCTTTTCGATGAAGGCGGCCATGCCCTCGGCCTTGTCCGCCGTTGCGGTCAGCACCTGAAAGATGCGCCGCTCCATCAGCAGCCCTTGTTCCAGCGTCGTCTCGAAGGCGGCATTCACCATTTCCTTGTTCGCAATCGCGGCAAGGGGCGGCATGGCCGCGATCTGGCCCGCCATCTTCAGCGCTTCGTCCAACAGGCTTGCAAGCGGCACGACCCGGGCGACAAGTCCCGCGCGCTCGGCCTCTTCCGCGCCCATCATGCGGCCCGTCAGGCACATCTCCATCGCCTTCGCCTTGCCGATGGCGCGTGTGAGGCGTTGCGAGCCGCCCATGCCCGGCCCCACCCCCAGCTTGATTTCTGGTTGCCCGAACTTTGCCGTGTCGGCGGCGATGGTGATGTCCGCCATCATGGCAAGCTCGCAGCCGCCGCCCAGCGCGAAGCCATTGACCGCGGCAATCCACGGCTTGCGCGTGGTCTTCACGATATGGCTGGTCCAGCGGCTGAAGAAATCTTCCGCGTAAAACTCCGCCGCAGGTTTTTCGGCCATTTCCTTGATGTCGGCGCCCGCTGCAAAGGCCTTCTCGCCCGCGCCCGTCAGCACCAGGCAGCGCTGGCCCGCGTCCGCCTCATAGGCGGAAAAAGCGGCAATCAGCTCGTCCAGCACCTGGCTGTTCAGGGCATTGAGCGCTTGCGGGCGGTTCAGCGTGACAATCGTCACAGCGTCTCGCTGTTCGACAAGGAGGGTCTCAAAGATCATTTCGGTTGGCCCTTGCTGCGTTCGGCGTGGCTGGCAGCGATGCGCGGGGCGATGCGGTCGAAACTGTCCCAGCTGCCGGGGATCTCCCACGGCATCAGCCCGAGAAAGACGGTCTCAAGGTCGTCAAAATAGGGGCCGAGTTCGGTTTCGACATCCGTTTCCTCGGCATCGTCCGCGACATAGCCGACAAGATAATGGCTTTCCGTGAACCGGCGACCGTCGGGCGTCAGATCTTCCGGGTAGAATGCGTTGCCGAAACGTTCCCAGTACCAGTCGAGCGGCGTTGTGCTGCGCGCGCGCAGCGCCGCATCCAGCGCGTCTGTTTCTTCGCCGGAGACGACCATGTCGTGCAGGGCAAGCCAGGTGAGCCAGAGCGCGGCCGGCGCCATCAGCGCCTCTTCGGGCGTGTCCGGCGGCTGCTGCTCATGCCAATTTTCCACGCTGTCATACATGGCCTTCAGCCCATCGTGGGAATGACGAAGGCGTTGCTGCCGTCGGCCATTCCATCGGGCCAGCGCTGGGTCACCGTCTTGATGCGGGTCCAGAAGCGCACACCCTCCGGCCCATGCTGGTTGATGTCGCCGAATGCGCTCCGCTTCCAGCCGCCGAAGGTGTGATAGGCAACTGGCACGGGGATGGGCACGTTGATGCCGACCATCCCGACATTGACGCGATGGGCGAACTCGCGCGCGGCTTGGCCGTTCCTGGTGAAGATTGCGACGCCATTGCCATATTGATGTTCCGAGGGCAGCCGCAGCGCCTCCTCGAAACTGTCGGCGCGCACCATCTGCAACACGGGCCCGAAGATTTCCTCCCGATAGCTCCGCATCTGCGCTGTCACATGGTCGAAGAAGCTGGGGCCGATGAAAAAGCCGTCCTCATGGCCCTGAAGCGTGAAACCGCGGCCATCGACGACCAGTTCGGCGCCCTCGTCCACCCCCATCTCGATATAGTGCTCGATGCGTTCGCGATGCGCGGCGTTCACCACGGGGCCGTAGTGCGCGTCCGGATCGGTCGAGATGCCGATGCGCAGCGCGTGGATGGCTGGAACGAGTTTTTCGCGGAGCGCAACGGCCGTCTCCTCGCCAACCGGCACCACCACGGGAAGCGCCATGCAGCGTTCACCAGCGGAACCGAAGGCCGCACCCGCCAGATCGGCAACCACCTGATCGAGGTCGGCATCGGGCATCACGATGCCATGATTCTTCGCGCCACCCATCGCCTGAACGCGCTTTCCTGCCGCGGTGCCCCGCGAATAGACATAGTGCGCGATGTCGGTGGAGCCGACGAAGCTGATGGCGGCGATCTCCGGATGGTCGAGGATCGCGTCCACCATCTCCTTGTCGCCGTGCACCACCTGCAAAATGCCATCCGGCGCCCCCGCCTCACGCATCAGCTCCGCCAGGCGGACGGGCACGGAAGGATCGCGTTCGGACGGCTTCAGGATGAAGGCATTGCCACAGGCGATTGCCACTCCGAACATCCACATCGGGATCATGGCCGGGAAGTTGAAGGGCGTGATGCCCGCGCCGATGCCCAGCGGCACGCGCATGGAATAGACATCGATGCCGGTCCCTGCGCCCTGCGTATATTCGCCCTTCATCGCATGCGGGATCCCGCAGGCATATTCGATGACTTCGAGCCCGCGCTGGATATCGCCCCTTGAGTCCGCCAGCACCTTGCCATGCTCGGCGGACAGCATGCGGGCGAGTTCATCGATATTGGCTTCGACCAATGCCTTGAACCGGAACATCACCCGGGCGCGGCGCTGCGGATTGGTGGCCGCCCAGGCGGGCTGTTCGGCACGGGCTGCTGCCACGGCCACTTCGAGCGTCTGGGCCGTCCCCAGCGGCACCCGCGCCTGCACACTGCCGGAGTTTGGGTCGAACACGTGGCCGAACCTCGTGTCAGCCGGAACCTCGCCGGCAACGAAATGCTGGATGGTGTGCATCGCTCTCCTCGGCCTCTGCCATGCACCCGGCGACGCGACCTGCGCAAGAGCCGCGCCTTGGCGCTTTTGATGGGGCTTGCGTGGCGTGGGTCCGCGCGGCAGTCCGAAGGCAAAGGACAAGACGCATGGCAGACGTGATCTTCTATTCCACCGGCGAGATCTTCTGGGTCACCGATCCGCCCGAGAACCGGGCGGAGCACATCGGTGTGAGGCCCGTGCTTGCGCCCGTGCCGCCGGACCGGTTCTTCACCTACGCCCGATGTGCCCGGGCGCTGGAGGCGCGTGGCCACCGCGTGATCGGTGCGTTCGGGCGGCATCGCGAGGCGGTCCGGAGACTGCGCGATGATGGCAATTTCGAAGGCGATCCGGAGCTTCTTGCCCTCGGGCGGCTGGGGCGCGGGACTGTGCTGGTGCTGATCGCCACCGAGCAGGGGGGTGATCGCTGGGGGCCCATGCCCTTCACCGACGCGGAGAAAGACGCGTTCCGCGCATTTCGCGCAGCCGGCGGCGGCACCTATGCCACCTGGGATCATGGCCCGCTGGGCCACGCATCGCTGGAGGCGCTGGGGCTCGGCGAGCCAGTGGAGCCGGAACCGGAGCATCCGATGCGCCCCGACGTCGCCCACAGCCTCGATTCCACCGATTCGCCCCGCACCCGCATCAAGGGCATGCGCATGACGCCAGACGGCCCGGTCGAGGAAGAGG
>JBKBXK010000037.1:0-13182 GCA_046314095.1 Thermaurantiacus sp.
GGGCGGGCGAGCGCGCGGGAAACCGCCGCGCGCGTGGCGGCCGGCGCGGTGGCGCGGCAGGCGCTTGGAGACGCCGTGCGCATCCGCGGCTATCTGGTGGAGCTTGGCGGCGACCCGATCGATCGCGCCGCCTTCGATGCTGCCGAAATCGACGCGAACCCGTTCTTCTGCCCCGACGCCGCCGCCGCCAGCCGCTGGAGCAACGCGCTCGATGCCGCGCGCAGGGCCGGCTCGTCATTGGGCGCCATCGTCGAGGTGGTGGCCGAAGGCGTGCCCGCCGGCTGGGGCGCGCCCGTCTACATGAAGCTCGATTCGCAGCTTGCCGCTGCAATGATGGGGATCAACGCGGTCAAGGGCGTCGAGATCGGCGACGGCTTCGCAGCCGCCCGCCTGCGCGGCGAGGAAAATGCCGATGCCATGCGCCCGGGGCCAGACGGAACGCCCGCCTTTCTTGCGAACCATGCGGGCGGAACCGCAGGCGGGATTTCCACCGGTCAGCCGGTCGTGGTGCGCCTCGCCCTGAAGCCCACCAGCAGCATCCTCACCCCGGTCGAAACGATCACGCGGGAGGGCGAAGCGACCGAGATTGTCACCAGGGGTCGGCACGATCCGTGCGTGGGCATCCGCGCCGTGCCGGTGGCCGAAGCGATGATGGCGCTGGTGCTTGCAGACGCGAAGCTGATGCACCGCGCCCAGACGGGGCGCGACTAGCACGGCCGGAGCCGGGAAGAGCTTCAACGCGCCCCTTGCCGGGAACGGGCCTGCGCCCGCATAATCCGCTCCATGCTTCCGTTCGCCGACAGGCTTCGTGCCGGCCTTGCTGGCGAGATCCGCGCCATGTTCGCGGATCCGTCCGGCCGCCGTGCCGTCACTCCGGCCCCGCAGGACCAGCGCCTGCTGCCGAAGGGCGCCGTCAGCTTCGATGTCCATGCCGATGTCACAACCATGATGGCAGGCGGGATCGCGGCCCTGCTGCTCCAGATGCTGCATCCGCACGCGCTTGCCGGCGTTTGGGATTTTTCCAACTTCCGCAATGATATGGCCGGCCGGCTCCGGCGGACTGCGGCCTTCATTGCCGTCACCTCCTTCGGCGCACGGGAAGAGGCCGAGGCCGCCATCGCGCGGGTCCGCCGCATCCATGATGCGGTTTCCGGCACGCTTCCCGATGGCACTGCCTATCGCGCGTCCGATCCGCGCCTGCTGGCCTTTGTCGGCGTCACCGAGGGGCTGTCGTTCCTTGCCGCCTGGCGCCGCTATCGGGAGCCGCTGATGCCGATCACCCGCCAGGATCGCTACATGGCCGAGATGGCGGCGATTGCCCGGGCGCTCGGCGCAGACCCGATGCCCGCCACCCGGCGCGACGCCGAGGCCTTTCTCGATAGGATCCGGCCGGAGCTTCGGGTCGATGCCCGCACCCGCGAGGTCGCGCGCCTCATCCTGCGCGCGCCACCGCCAAAGCCGGCCTTCGCGCCCGCGCATCGCCTGCTGATCGAGGCGGGGGTCGATCTCCTCCCTGGCTGGGCGCGGCAGATGCACAGGCTCGCGCGGCCGCTTCCCGCAGTCCCCTTGGTGCGCGCCGGCACCGGCGGCATGGGCGCGCTGCTCCGCTGGGCGCTCACTGCGCCGCGCCCGGCCTGATATCCCGAAGTGTTCAGGCGCCTGCGCGTCGCTCGCGAGTGGTGGCGAAACGGATGGCCGGGTTCTGGCGCGCGGTATAGCCAAGCTCCCAGTCGTCGCGCGCGAGGAACACCGGTGCGCCATCCCGGTCGCGCGCGATCTGCCCGCGATTGTCGGCCATGAACCGCTCAATCGCGGCTGCCTCGTCGCTGGAGATCCAGCGCGCCGCATTCTGCGGCGATGGCTCAAGCGCTGCCTCCACCTTGTATTCGGCCGCCAGCCTGGAGACGAGCACTTCCAGCTGGAGCTGGCCGACCACGCCCACGATCGAAAGCCCGCCCACCTCCGGCCGGAACACCTGGATCACACCTTCTTCCGCCATGTCGTCCAGCGCCCGTGCCAGTTGCTTGGAGCGCGTCGGGTCCTTCAGAGCCACGCGCCGCAGGATCTCGGGCGCGAAGTTCGGCAGGCCCGTCACCTCCACGTCGGTGCGTTCCGAAAGCGTGTCGCCCACCCGCAGTGTCCCGTGATTGGGAATGCCGATGATGTCGCCGGGGAAGGCTTCCTCGGCAAGCTCCCGGTCGCGCGCCAGGAACAGCATTGGCGCGTGCACGGCAATGGATTTCCCCGTCCCCACCTGGTTGAGCCGCATGCCGCGGCGGAACCGGCCCGAACACAGGCGCACGAAGGCGATCCGGTCCCGGTGGGCGGGGTTCATGTTCGCCTGCACCTTGAAGACGAAGCCGGTCACCGCAGGGTCATCGGGATCGACGGGCACGGGCTCCGCTGGCTGCGGCCGCGGGCCCGGCGCATGGTCGCCCAGGGCCGTGATCAGATGCTCCACCCCGAAATCCTTCAAGGCCGAGCCGAAGAACACCGGGGTCAGGTCGCCATGGGCATAGGCTGAGGCATCGAACGTCGCATAGCCGCCCTCGGCCAGCTCGGCCTCCTCGCGCACCTCGGCCAGCACATCGGCTGGCACCATGTCCGAAAGTGCGGCGTCGTTCAGATCGCGCAGCTTCAGGCTCGCCCCCTCGAAGGCGCCGGTGGCGTCGTCTGCCGGCCGGTCCAGCATCCGGCGGCCGAAGTGCCACAGGCCATGGAACCGCCCGCCCATGCCCACCGGCCAGCTCATCGGCGCGACATCCAGCGCCAGCTTGTCGGCGATCTCGTCCAGCAGTTCGAACGGGCTCCGGCCCTCCCGGTCGATCTTGTTCACGAAGGTGATGATCGGCACGGAGCGCAGGCGGCAGACCTCGAACAGCTTCAGCGTCTGTGCCTCGATGCCCTTCGCGGCGTCGATTACCATCACGGCCGAGTCGACCGCCGTCAGCGTGCGATAGGTGTCTTCCGAGAAATCCTCGTGGCCCGGCGTGTCGAGGAGGTTGAAAACCCGCCCATCCCGCTCGAAGGTCATCACAGATGAGGTCACCGAAATGCCGCGCGCCTGTTCGATCGCCATCCAGTCCGAGCGCGCGCGGCGCGCCTGGCCGCGCGCCTTCACTTCGCCTGCGGCGTGAATCGCGCCTCCGGCCAGAAGCAGTTTCTCGGTCAGGGTCGTCTTGCCCGCGTCCGGGTGCGAGATGATGGCGAAGGTGCGCCGTTCGGGGCGTGCGGCGGGGGTCGCGCGGGTGCGTGTCTTGGGGGCAAGCATCAGGGGCAGATGCGGGGCCGCGCCCGCTGGCGCAAGCCCATCGCGCCACGCATCAGGGCCGCTGCGGATCGAGCCGGTTGACGATTGCAAGCGCTGCTGCAAGCCCGATGGCCGCGATCAGCGCGATGACGGCCAGCACGCCTGTCAGCCCCTCGCCGCGGCCTTCGAGAATGCGCTTCGCCTCGGCCGCCTTCTCGGGCGGCAGGTCCTTCAATATGTCGTCAAGGCGGTCCGGCACCGGCCATCCATAGCATGGGCAGTCGCCATGCGACACCGCGCGTTTGCTCACATGTTCGGATAGTTCGGTCCGCCGCCACCCTCCGGCACCACCCAGGTGATGTTCTGGCTCGGATCCTTGATGTCGCAGGTCTTGCAGTGGACGCAGTTCTGCGCGTTGATGACGAACCGCGGCGCGCCCTCGGCCTCGCCCACCACTTCATAGACGCCGGCCGGGCAATAACGCTGCGCCGGCTCGGCATAAACGGGCAGGTTCACTGCAATCGGAATGTCCGGGTCGGTCAGCTTCAGGTGAACCGGCTGGTCTTCCTCATGGTTGGTGTTGGACAGGAATACCGAGGAGAGCTTGTCGAAGCTGATGACTCCATCGGGCTTGGGGTAGGCGATCGGCTGATAGTCCTGCCGCCGTCCGGTCTTCACATGATCGGGGGTGTGGCCAAGCGTGAAGGGCATGCGGATGCCCCAATGCTCCAGCCACATCGTGGCGCCGGCAAACAGGGTGCCCATGGTGTTGCCGAACTTGGCAACGAACGGCTCGGTATTGCGGACGAGGCGCAGCTCCTTCTCCACCCAGCTGGTCCGATAGGCTTCGCCATAGGCGACCGGCTCGTCGTTCGCGCGCTGCGCGAGCATGGCGTCGACCACGGCCTCGGCCGCCATCATCCCGGTCTTCATTGCCGTGTGGGTGCCCTTGATGCGCGGCACGTTCACAAAGCCCGCCGAGCAGCCGATCAGCGCCCCGCCGGGGAAGGTCAGCTTCGGCACGGCCTGCCAGCCGCCTTCGTTGATCGCCCGCGCGCCATAGGCCACCCGCCGGCCACCCTCCAGAATCGCACGGATCTCCGGATGCGTCTTCCAGCGCTGCATCTCGTCGAAGGGCGAAAGATAGGGGTTGGCATAGGAGAGCGCGACGACGAAGCCGAGCGCGACCTGGTTGTTGGCCTGGTGATAGAGAAATCCGCCGCCCCATGCGTCCTTCAACGGCCAGCCCTGGGTGTGGATGACGCGGCCGGGCACATGCTTTTCGGGCGCAATGTCCCACAGCTCCTTGATCCCGATGCCATAGGTTTGCGGCTCGCTGTCCTTCGCCAGCTCGAACCTGCGGATCAGCTGTTTCGAAAGATGCCCGCGCACGCCTTCGGCAAACAGCGTGTACTTGGCGTGGAGCTCCAGGCCCGGCTGGTAGTTGGGGCCGTGCGTGCCATCGCGCAGCACCCCCATGTCGCCGGTCGCCACCCCCTTGACCGCACCATCCTCGTCGAACAGCACCTCGGCGGCGGCAAATCCGGGGAAGATTTCCACGCCCAGCGCCTCCGCCTTCCCCGCCAGCCAGCGGCAAAGATTCCCGAGACTGCCCGTGTAACACCCCTTGTTGTGCATGAACGGCGGAAGAAGCGCATGCGGGAACTCGGTCATCCCCGTTTCAGACAGCATCCAGTGATGGTTCTCCGTCACCGGCACCTCGGCCAGCGGGCAGTCGTCGCGCCAGTCCGGAAGCAGCTCGTCGAGCGCATGCGGATCGATGACCGCGCCAGACAGGATATGCGCTCCGATCTCCGAGCCTTTCTCGAGCACGCACACGGACATCTCAAGGCCCTTTTCCCCGGCGGCCTGCTTCGCCCGGATGGCGGCGGAAAGCCCGGCCGGGCCACCGCCAACAATCACCAGGTCATAGGGCATGCTTTCGCGTGTGCTCATGTCGGTCCTTTTCCCGGGCTGGTCAAAGCCCTCCCCCTCTCCTTTCGTCGCGGGCGGAACGGTTTTCAACCTGCAAAGCTGACGCGGATTCTTGACGGATTCGTCATCTCCGCCGAAGGTCCACGGTCATGACGGTCGCAAAAGCGGGGGAAGCGGGCACGCCGCAAGGGGCGGCCGAAGCGAAAGCGGTGGCTGCATCGCTTGCCGACTGGTGGCGGCTTTCCGGCCACGACGTTGCGCTCGCCGCGCGCCCGGTGCCGTGGCTGAAGCTCCGGGGCGTGCGCCCGCGCGATGACCAGCGCGAGACCGCGCGCCACGCGCCGCGCGCCTCCATCGCTCCAGAGCCGGCCACACTCCCGCAGTTGTCGTCGCTTGCCGAGCTCGAGGCCCATGTGCGGGCCTCCGCGCCGGGCGCGGTGTTTGCCGATGGCGATCCGGCTTCCGGCGCCATGCTGCTGGGCGAGGCGCCAAGCGCCGAGGATCTTCGCACCGGCCGCCCCTTCACCGGCCCTGCCGGGCAGCTGCTTGATCGCATGCTGGCGGCAATCGGCCGGAACCGCGGGTCCACCTACATCGCGCTGCTCGTCTGCCGGCAGCCGTTCCCCGGCACCCCGTCAGACGAAGCGGTCGCAGCCGATCTGGCGATCGCCCGCGCGCATGTCCGGCTGGCTGCCCCGAAGGCGCTGCTGCTGCTTGGCGCCCGGCCGACACATGCGCTGACCGGCCGGAAGGAGCCAATTTCAAAGCTTCGCGGCACCTGGCTCGAGGCCATCCTCGACGATGGCAGCCGCGTTCCGGCCCTGCCCACCTTCAACCCCGCCTATCTGCTGCGCGCTCCAGAAGCGAAGCGCGAAGCCTGGGCAGACCTTCTCGCCTTCGCCAAGAGGCTCAGCCCATGATCGCCCGTTGCTTGTCCGTTGCCGCTGCCCTGTGTCTTGCCGGTGCCGTCTCGGCGCAGATCCCCACACCTCCGATCGCCATCGACGACCGGGTGACGGGCGTTCCCCAGGCCACGGGCGAGCTGACCGCCCGTGAGCGCGCGGTGCCGGGTCAGCTCACGCCACGCCAGCGCTTCCAGTATCGCCGCATCTTCATGGACATTGCCGCGGGCCGCACCGCTGCGGCCTCCAACGCCCTCGCCGCGATGGGCAGCGGACCGCTGCATCCCGTTGCAGAGGCCCAGATCCTGCTGGCGCTCGGCCCCAATGCCGGCCGCGCCCGGCTGAGCGACTGGCTTTCGGCCAATCCGCACGCGCCCCAGGCCCGCCAGGTTGCCGATCTCGCCCGCCGTGCCGGCGCCAGCGACCTGCCACCCCTCGTTGCCGCGCGGCGGCTGGTGCCGGTCAGCTTCACGCCGCCGCTCGGGCCGCGCTCGGCCCGCGGGGAAACGCGCGAGGATCAGGCCTTCGCCGGACAGGTTCGGCAACTGATGGCGGGCAAGCGGGTGGCCGAGGTGCCGGCGCTGCTCGACCGCGTAGGGCCGTCGCTGACCTCCGCGGTGCTCGCGGAATGGACGCAGAAGGCCGCCTGGGATGCCTATCTGGACCTCAATGACGCGCTTGCCGCCGAGCTTGCCGGCCGTGCGGCGCGCGGCGGTGGCGAATGGGCCGCGCTCGGAAGCTGGGTCGCCGGGCTTGCCCATTTCCGCCAGGGCCGCTGCGAGGACGCCTCGGCTGCCTTCGAGAATGTGCCGCGCCAGTTCGCAAGCGCGGATCTTGCCGCCAAGGGCGCCTATTGGGCGGCCCGCACACATCTTCGCTGCGGCCGGCCCGAACGGCACAGCCAGCTGCTGCGGGTTGCCATGGCGCGCGATCCCAACGGCCTCTACGGCCTGCTCGCGGCGCGCACCCTTGGTCTGGCTCCGCGCATCGACTGGTCCGAGCCGGACTTCATCCAGGCAGACTGGACGACGCTGTCAAAGCTCCCCGGTGCGCGTCGCGCTGCGGCCCTTGTCGAGGTGGGGGAGGCGGGCCTTGCAGACCGCGAACTGCGCCATCTCGCTGCGACGGCGCCCGCCCAATATTATGAGCCCATCCTGCGCCTTGCAAACCGGCTGAGCCTTCCGGCGACGCAGTTCTGGCTTGCCCACAATGCCCCCGAGGGGATGACCCCGCCCATGTCGGCCCGCCTGCCAACCCCGGAGTGGCAGCCCTTCAACGGCTGGCGGGTGGACCGGAACCTCGTGTTCGCCCACGCCATGCAGGAAAGCCGCTTCATCACCACCGCGCGCTCGCCGGTCGGCGCCCAGGGCCTGATGCAGGTGATGCCGGGAACCGCGCGGGATCTCTCCCGCCATCTCGACATGCCCCACAACCAGGAAATGCTGGCCGATCCGACCTTCAATGTCGAATATGGCCAGGCCTATCTGGAGATGCTCCGCGACAGCCAGCATACCCAGGGCCTGCTGCCCAAGGTGATCGCCGCCTATAACGCCGGGCCCGGCTCGGTGATGCGCTGGAACAACGGCGGCGTGCGCGACAACAACGACGTGCTGCTGTGGATGGAAAGCATCCCCTTCCGCGAGACCCGCCATTATGTCGGCGTGGTGATGCGCAACTACTGGCTCTACGAGGCGCGGGATCGTGCCGAACAGGGCCTGCCACCGATGCAGGCGGACGAGCGATCGAGCCTCGCCGCCGTTGCGCAGAATCTCTGGCCGCGCTTTCCCGGTCTCGCCGGTGTGCCGGCGGTCCCCTTTCCGGGCGCCCCGACGCACCAGCGCTAGCCCGGTGCCGATCGATGAAAGCCTGCGTTTCATTCCGCTGCGCATCTCCGTCCTCACCATCTCCGACACCCGCATCGAGGCCGATGACCGCAGCGGAGATCTCCTTGTCGAGCGGCTGACCGCGGCCGGCCACGAGCTGGTCTCCCGCGCTATTCTCACCGACGATCTCGATCGCATCATCGAGGAACTTGCAGCGCGCATCGCCGATCCGGCCGTCGAATGCGTGCTCACCACGGGTGGCACCGGCGTCACCGGGCGGGATGTCACGCCCGAGGCTGTCGAGGCGGTGGCGGAAAAGATGATCCCCGGCTTCGGCGAACTGTTCCGCTGGCTGTCGTTCCAGGCCATCGGCACGTCCACGATCCAGTCCCGGGCCTGCGCGGCCGTTGCGGGCGGCACCTATATCTTCGCGCTCCCCGGAAGCCCAGGCGGGGTGCGCGATGCGTGGGACGGCATCCTCGCCACCCAGCTCGACAGCCGCCACCGGCCTTGCAATTTCGCCGAACTTCTGCCCCGGTTGCAGGAGCGCTGAGGGCCTGTCACGGGCCCCGGGGGCCAAGACCATGCTGAACGCCTTCCTGCCGGGCCGGATCGGCCCTGTCGCATTCGCTCCGACAGATTCCCCGGAACCGCTCCATCAGGCGGTGTGGATCGATGTTGCCGATCCGCTCGCCTGGGAAAAGCCGATGGTGGAAGAGGCCCTTGGCGTTGCCCTGCCGAGCCGGTCCGACATGACCGAGATCGAGGCTTCCAGCCGCACCTATCGTGAAGACGGCGCCCTCTTTCTCACCGTGCCCCTGGTGGTCGGCCTCGCCAGCGACGATCCCCGTTCCGTGCCTGTCACCTTCATTCTCTCGCGCCAGCGTCTCATCACCATGCGCTACGGCGATCCGCAGCCTTTCCGCACCCTCAACCTCGCCTATGGCCGCACGCCGCCTCCGGCCGATCCCATGGCTGTGCTCCTGCGCCTCCTGGAACTGATCGTCGGCCGCGCCGCCGATACGCTGGAGCGCATGGGCGCTGAAATCGATGAAATCGCGCGGCGCATTTTCGGCGCGCCGGCCGACCGGCGGCTGTCGACGGAGGATCTGAACATGATCCTCCGCCGCATCGGCCTGACCCAGTTCGTGCTCACCAAGGAGCATGAATCGCTTGCGGCCCTCGCCCGCAGCGTTGCGTTTCTGGGCGTGCCGCTGGTGCCTGCCGAGGGCGCTCCTGCGCGACGTGACAGGGCGCATCGCGACACGCTCAAATCCCTGCAGAGGGATATTCACTCCCTCAACGAGAACAGCGCGTTCCTGTTTTCCAACCTCGGCTTCCTGCTCGATGCCGCAATGGGCCGCATCTCGGTCGAGCAGAGCGCGATCATCAAGATCTTCTCGGTTGCAGCCGTCGTGCTGCTGCCGCCGACGATGGTTGCAAGCATCTACGGCATGAACTTCGAGTTCATGCCCGAGCTGGTCTGGCCGCTCGGCTACCCGATGGCGCTCCTGTTGATGGTTCTCTCCTCGGTCGTCCCCTATCTGCTGTTCAAGCGCAAGGGCTGGCTGTGATCTACATCTGGCTCAATATCGTGCCGATCCTTGCTGCGACCGCGGCCGGCTTCCTGCTGTCGCTCGTCTGGCTCCGCCGCGGCCGGCGCATGCCATCGCCGGGGAATGCAGCGATCCTTCTCTTCGCGCAGGCATGGCTCTGTGCGATCCTCGCCGGCGCACTCATCCTCGCGCCAGAGGAGGCGGGGCGCTGGGTGATGGCCCTTGGCACGCCGGTGGTCATCTGGGCCGGGTTCGTGCTGCCCAGCCTGTTCGCCACCTTGCGGCTGCGCGGCGTCGGCCATGCGCGCGCGCTTGCGGACTGCCTGATGTGGCTCGCGGCCACCCTGCTCCAGGCCTTCGTCCTCGAAAGCTGGGGGCTCGTTCCGCCACCGGGCTGATCTTTCCGGTTCTGCATGTTCCTGCTATGTTCTGATTCGTGCAACGCGGAGCCACCGAGAATAGCCCGTCCTCCCGGTTCGACAGCCCGGGTCGCGAGGCGGATGGCGACTGGCAGGACTGGGCTGGCGCGCACGAGGATCTGCCGCCGCTGCGCACCACCGTCACCATCGAGCGGCCGAAGTCCGCGCTCACCCGAAACGACAGCCCCGACATCCCCTTCGACCGCAGTTTCAACGCCTATCGCGGCTGCGAGCATGGCTGCATCTACTGCTTCGCGCGCCCGACCCACGCCTATCACGGGCTGTCGCCCGGGCTGGATTTCGAAAGCCGGCTGTTTGCCAAACCCGATGGGCCCGCCCTCCTGCGCGCGGCCTTTGCGCGCCCCTCCTATCGGCCAGAGGTGCTGGCAATGGGCACCAATACCGATCCCTATCAGCCGATCGAGGCGCGGTTTCGCATCACCCGCGCGGTTCTTGAGCTTTGCGCCGAGACCGGCCACCCCGTCGCCATCACCACCAAGTCCGACCGGATCTTGCGGGATCTTGACCTGCTGGCCGGTCTCGCCGCCCATGGACTCCTGTTCGTGATGCTTTCGGTCACCACCTGCGATCCTGCGCTTGCGAGAGCGATGGAGCCGCGCGCGGCCACGCCGAACCGGCGGCTCGCCGCCATCCGCCAGCTTGCCGATGCCGGTATCCCGGTTGCAGTCTCCGCATCGCCGATGATCCCTGCCCTCAACGACCATGAACTCGAAGCGATTCTCGAAGCGGCAGCCGCAGCCGGTGCGCGCCATGCCGCCGCGATCCCCATCCGCCTTCCGCACGAGGTGGCGCCGCTGTTCGCAGCCTGGCTGGAAACGCACCTGCCCGATCGCAAGGCACGGGTGCTCGCAGCAATCCGTGCCATGCGCGGTGGCCGGTTGAATGACCCGGGTTTCGGCACCCGCATGAAGGGGGAGGGCGAATGGGCACGGCTCCTTGCCCAGCGGCTGGCAAAGGCGAAGGCCCGGTTCGGGCTCGACGCGTCTCCGCCACCGCTCCGGAAAGACCTGTTCGCAAGGCCGGCAGCCGACCCGCGCCAGCCCCTCCTGTTCTGAGCGCCCGTCAGCCCTTCCGGTCGATGCGCGCATAGGCGAGCGCGAGTGCTTCCAGCACCGGGCCATCGCCCATGGCATCGAGGGTGGAGAGCGAATAGCGCACCGGCCGCGCGCCCGCGATCGACAGCGCTGCCACAGTTCCGCCGGAGGCATCGAGCAGCGACACCCGGAGATCGCGCGTTCGCGGCCGCCGCGCGCCCCGCTCCGAATGGAACCAGTCGAACAGCGTCCGGTCGCCGCCGACCGCTCGTGTGAGCACGATCTCGCCGCCCTCGGCCTCGTGCGTCAATGGTGCGATTTCCACGCGCAGAAACCCCCCGGCCTCTCCGTTTCCGTCCCAGTCGACCCGGAACCGGGCAACATTGGCAAGCGGGCCGGTCATTCGATCTCCAGCCCCTCTGCCACCAGCACCAGTTCCTCTACGGCCACTTCGCTGGCGCCGGCCCGGAACGGTCCCGATACGTGCCGGCGCGGCCAGGCGTTCACCAGCTTCCAGCTCAGCACCACGTCGGCCCGGTCCTCGGAATAGAGCCGGATCCGCACGTCCCTGCGCTCCGGCCGCCCGGCGATCACGGTCCGCAACCACTGGAACAGGTCCAGCTTGCCGGCCATGCCGCGCCGAAGCGTGATCTCTCCCACCCGAACCAGCCCGGGAACCTTGCGCACCATGTTGGTGCGGTCGCGCCCCTCACGATATTCGATCACGTCCACCTCCACCGACAGGCCAGAGACTTCGGCGAAGCCGCGCTCCTCGCCGTCGCCAAGGTCGACCGTCACTGTCCATGCCGGCCAGGGATTGTCCCGCTCGATCGCCAACTCCGCCTCCCGTGCACGCCTCTTGCGCGCGGGAGTCTGCGGAAGCGGCCGCCATCTGTCCATGCCCGCCTCGACGCTCCGGGCAGCGGCCGCTATCGGCGGTGCGATGAGCGGCGACGATATCCGGGATCTGCTCGTGATCGGCGGGGGCATCAACGGCGCAGCAGTGGCGCGCGATGCTGCCGGGCGCGGCCTCTCGGTCACACTCGTCGAGGCGGGCGATCTCGCCGCCGGCACGTCGTCTGCCTCCACCAAGCTCATTCACGGCGGCCTGCGCTACCTCGAGTTCGGCGCGCTCGGCCTGGTCCGCAAGGCGCTGAAGGAGCGCGAGGTGATTCTCGCCGCCGCTCCCCACATCTCGTGGCCGCTGCCGTTCCTGCTGCCGCTCGTGCCGGGCGGACGGCCCGCCTGGCAGCTTCGCCTTGGCCTGTTCCTCTATGATCGGCTGGCCCGCCGCCGCGCCTTCCCGCCCGCGGCCCATGTGCGATTGCGCGAACAGCCGGCCGCCGCCGCGTTCCGCCGGGATCTCGTCTCCGCCTTCCGGTTCTGGGATGGCTGGACAGACGACGCACGGCTCGTGGTGCTCAACGCCCGGGATGCAGCCGCGCGTGGCGCCGAGATCCGCCTGCGCGATGCCGCTGCCGCGGCCCGCAGGGTCGATGGAAGCTGGGAGGTCACGCTTGCGTCCGGTCAGGTCCGGGCCGCACGGAATCTGGTCAACTGCACGGGTCCGTGGGCAGGAGAGGTTGCCCGTGACCTGCTCGATGTGGCGAGCCCGCCCCGGCTGCGGCTGGTGCAGGGCGCACATCTGGTCACACGCCGCGTCAACCGCGGAGCCGACGCCTGGATGCTGCAACAGCCGGACGGCCGGATCGTGTTCGTTCTTCCCTACGAGCGGGAGTTTTCGCTGATCGGCACCACCGAGACGCCGGTTTCGGAGCCGGGCGGTATCGGCTGCACCGGGGCGGAGGAGGCCTATCTGCTGGCGGCCGCGAATTCGGTCCTCGCAAGGCCGCTCACTGCCGACGATATCGTGCATCGCTTTGCCGGCGTCCGTCCGCTGGTGCTGGAACCGGGCAAGGGCGAGCGCGAAACCACGCGGGACTGGAAGCTCGTGCGCCACGACGCCCAAACGCTCACGGTCATCGGCGGCAAACTCACCACCTACCGGCTGCTGGCGGAGGATGTGCTGAAAGCTGTCGCCCCCGCGTCAAGGCGCTGGACTTCGGGCGCCCCGCTTCCGGGTGGCGACATTCCGCGCGCGAAAGGCAGCACGCCCGATCGGGATTTTGACCTTTGGCTGGGGGCGCTGGTCGCTGCCAATCCTGACTATGATCCCGACATCGTCCGCCGCCTCGGCCGGCTCTGGGGAACGGAGGCCGAGCCGATGCTGGCCGAAGGCCTC
>JBKBXK010000038.1:0-13033 GCA_046314095.1 Thermaurantiacus sp.
ACCGCCTCGATTTCGAGGGGGAACTCGCCCTCGTCATCGGCGCGCCCGGCCGCCACATCCCGCGCGACCGCGCGCTCCGTCATGTCGCTGGCTGGACAGGCTTCATGGACGGCTCGGTGCGCGACTGGCAGCGGCACAACAGCCAGTTCACGCCGGGCAAGAATTTCGACGCTTCGGGCAGCATCGGCCCCGAGCTCGTCCCGCCTGACACCTTCGGAGACTGGCGGACGAAGCGTCTTGTCACCCGCGTCAACGGCACAGTGGTGCAGGAGACCGAAACGGCGCTGATGCTGTTCGATGTGGAAACGCTGATTGCCTATGCCAGCAGCTTCACCGAGCTGCAGCCGGGCGACGTCATTGCAACCGGCACCTGCGCCGGTGTCGGCGAGAAACGCACGCCTCCGCTGTGGTTGCAGCCCGGCGATACGGTCTCGGTCGAAATCAGCGGCCTGCCGCCGCTCGTCAATCCGGTTGTCGATGAAGCCTGAGTGCAACAGGTGATTCATCAGCGATTCATGGGGATGTGGGAGTGTCTTCGCATGCGCCTTCGCTTTCTTGCCGCAGCGCTTCTGCTTGCGTCCGGGCCGGCAACGGCGTGGGCGCAGGCCGAGCCGGAGGCGGACCCGGGCCCGCGACCCCTCGTTGAGGATGCGCGGCTCGCCACCTACGAGATGGGCGAGATCGTCAAGGCCGCCGATGGCGCCTTCGGGGAGGCGTCCGAGGCGGTCGCCCGCGTGATCGAGCGGGTGTTTGCCGACCTTGGCCGCCCCAACGCCTATATCGTCGGTCGCGAAGGCGCGGGCGCGCTGGGCCTCGGCATCCGCTACGGGCGCGGCACGCTCCATTCCAAGGTGGAAGGCGAGCGCATTGTCCACTGGACCGGTCCGTCGATCGGCTTCGATGTCGGCGGCGATGCCTCGCGGGCCTTCGTGCTCGTCTACAATCTCGATGACACCGACGAGATCTACCAGCGGTTCCCGGCGGTCGAAGGCCGTGCCTATCTCGTCGGCGGCGTGTCCGCCAACTATCACCAGCGCGGCCGCGTCGTTCTGGTGCCGATCCGGCTCGGCGCCGGCTGGCGGCTCGGCGCGAACGTCGGGTATCTCCACTACACCCGCAAGGGGCGGATACTCCCCTTCTGAGCCGCTTGCTTGAACGCCCGGCGCCCCCGGCCTATGCGCGCCGGGCCGCATCGTGCCCCACCGTTCGCTCCCCCCCCTCCTGCTGCTGACTGCAGCCAGCGGCGTGCTCGCAGCCGAGCCGGCGCCCGTCGCAGCTGTCGTCGGCAGCGCCGAGTGTCCGGCATTCGAGAATGGGGAGCCGCGCCCACCCGCGCGTGACGAGGTGGTCTTCTCCGCCGATGAACTCATCTATGACGAGCCGGCAGACCGGGTGACGGCCATGGGAAACGTGCTCGCCTGCCGCGACGGCGCGGAGGTGACCGCCGACCGTATCACCTATGATCGCCCCGCCGGCACCGTCATCGCCGAGGGTGCCGTTCGTGTGATCGACGCAGAGGGCCGGGTCGCCGTCGCCGACCGGGTCGAGCTGTCTGACAATCTGCGCGACGGCTTCATCGAGAATGCCCTCCTGGTGATCGGCGACGAGGGGCGCATCGCTGCGGCTGCGGCGCGCCGCACTGGCGGGCGCACCGTCCTGGATCGCGCCGTCTATTCGCCGTGCAACGTCGTCGACGCCGATGGCTGCCCGCAACAGCCGCTGTGGGCCATCAAGGCGGCGCGCGTCATCCACGACGCCGAGCGTGGCCGGGTGCGCTACCGCCAGGCCCGTTTCGAGTTCGCTGGCGTGCCGATCGTCGCCTTGCCCCGACTCTCTCACCCCGACAGCTACGACCGCAACCAGTCCGGCATTCTGGCGCCAGACCTGCGGGTATCGCGGGAGCTCGGGCTCGAACTCTCCGTGCCCTACTTCATTGCCCTTGCCGCCAACCGCGACCTCACGGTTACCCCCACCATCTTCACCGAGGCCAATCCGGTCCTCGGCGTCGAGTATCGACACCTGTTCCGCGGCGGCCCGGTCCGGCTCGATGTCCGCGGCACATACGGCAAGGGCCAGCGCTTCGGCCCGGATGGCGAGATCATCACCACGACCGACGACAGGGTGCAGCTGTTCATCGAAAGCAACGGTCTGCTGCAGCACGGGGATGGGTGGCGCACCCGCTTCTCCGTCCGGGCGACGACCGAAGACAGTTTCCCTGGCCGCTACCAGATCACCCTCGATGATCGCCTGCGCTCGACGGTTGCAATCGAGCGGCTGACCGACACCCAGTTCTTCTCCGTCTCCGGCTGGGTGTTCCAGGGCCTCCGCCCCGAGAATGTGGCGGCACGAACGCCGGTCGCCCTGCCGCTCGTCGAGTTTCTCTGGCGGCCGGAACTGGATCTGGCCGGCGGCCACCTGCTGGTCGAGGCCAACAGCCTCACCCTCTCGCGCCGCGACGGCCAATCCTATGTCCGCGCGCTTGCCCAGGCCCGGTGGGACAGAAGCCTTCTCACACCGCTGGGCCAGCGCGTCACCTTCACCGGCCTCCTCCGCGGCGATATCTACAATGTCCGCGACAGTGCGCGCGCCGACGACCCGTTCTACGCCGGGGTCGACGGCTGGCAGGCGCGCGTCATCCCGCTCGTTGCCGTCGATGTGGAATGGCCGTTCGCCGGCCCGCTCGGGCGCGGCTATCAGACGATCACGCCCCGCATCCAGTTCGTGGCATCGACCGCAACCGCCAACCGGTCCATCCCCAACGAGGATTCCCGCGCCGTCGATCTCGAGGATACCAATCTCTTCTCGCTCAACCGCTTCCCCGGCTACGACCGCTGGGAGGGCGGCGCGCGCCTGGTCTATGGCGGCGAATGGCGCTGGGCGCGCGACGGCCTTGCGGCAAGCGCGCAGATCGGCCAGTCCTACCGCTTGGACGATCAGCCGGAACTGTTCCCGCCTGGCACGGGCCTTTCAGGCCGCTTCTCCGACTTCGTGGGCCGCTTCTCGCTGCAGTGGCGCGGCCTTGTCGATGTCACCCAGCGGGTCCGGCTCGACAAGGATTCGCTCGCCATCCGCCGCAACGAAGTCGACGTGACCATCGGCAACCGCGCGACCTTCGTGACCGCCGGCTATCTCCGCTTCAACCGCGACATCGCGCTCGAGGATCTGGTGGATCACGAGGAAATCCGCGTCGGCGCGCGCGTGGCCTTCGCCCGATACTGGGCGATCTTTGGCTCGGCGGTGGCCGATCTCACCTCCCGCGCAGAGGATCCCTTCACCACCAATGACGGCTTCCAGCCGATCCGGCATCGCCTCGGGCTCTATTATGCCGACGAGTGTTTCGAGTTCGGGGTCACATGGCGGAAAGACTATGTCGACAACCCCAATGTCCGCCGCGGGGATACCATCCTGTTCACCCTCAACCTGCGCAATCTCGGCTGAGCGGCTTCACCCGGGGTTCAGTCCGCAGGCGGCAATTTCCAGCCGCCCGGTGTTCGGGTCTGGCCCCACCGCCGTGGCTCGACTATGAACCCGGACGAGACCCAGTCACGAGTTTCGCGAGACCCATGAAGATGAGATTTCCCCTGCTCCGGATCGGAGCCATTCTTGCCGCACTGTCCCTCACCGTTCCCGCGCCCGCCCAGCAGATGGCGAGCCTGGGTGCCGGGGCCGCCGGGCTCGACCTTTCGGAGATCCGTGTGCTCGGCCGCTTCGACCCCAATGTTCGCCGCGCCACTGCGATCGTCAACGGCGACATCATCACCGATACCGATGTCGAACAGCGCCTCGCGCTGGTGCTTCTGGCCAATCAGGGCGGGCAGATTTCCGACGAGGAGCGCGAGATCCTGCGGCTTCAGGTGCTGCGCAACCTCATCGACGAGAAGCTGCAGATCCAGGAAGCGGCCGAGCATGATGTCCGCATCCCCGAGCCGGAGGTGGAGCAGGCGTTCACCCGTGTCGCCACCAACTTCCGGCAATCGCCCGAGGAGTTCGCCGCCTTCCTGCGCGCCAGCGGCTCCTCCCCCATCTCGATCAAGCAGCAGATTCGCGGCGAGCTGGCCTGGGGCCGGCTGCTCCGGAAGCGGGTCGAACCCTTCGTCAACGTCGGCGACGATGAGGTCTCCACCATCATCCGGCGGCTTGAGGAATCCCGCGGGCAGACGGAGTATCGGGTCGGTGAGATCCTCCTCTCCGCCTCGCAGGAGACCTTGCCGCAGGCGCTTGGCGACGCTCGCCGCATTGTCGACCAGATCCGCCAGGGCGCCAGTTTCGTCGCCTATGCCCGGCAGTTCTCCGAGGCCTCGACGGCTGCCGTCGGCGGCGATCTCGGCTGGGTGCGGCTGGAGCAGCTCTCACCGGCCCTCGCGCCGGTCATCACGGCGCTGCCGCGCGGCGCGGTCTCCGATCCGGTCGTGGTCCCGGGCGGGGTCGCCATCGTCGCGCTGGTGGACCAGCGGCAGGTGCTGTCCGCCGACCCGGGCGACGCCCTCCTGTCTTTGAAGCAGCTGTCGATCCCGCTCCCCGACACGATGTCAGAGGCCGAGGCGCGGCGCCTTGCAACCAGCGTCCAGAGCCGCACCCAGGCGATGGGCGGCTGCGGCCGCGCCGACGACGTGGCCCGTGAACTCGGCGCCGAGGTGATCTCCAACGACCAGGTGCGGATGCGCGACCTGCCGGCGCCGCTGCAGGAGATCATGCGCATGTTGCCCGTCGGCGGCGCGACCCCGCCCTTCGGCTCGCAGGCGGACGGCCTGCGTGTCCTCGTGCTCTGCGGCCGTGACGATGCGCCCGTGCAGGCGAACATGCCCTCGCACGACGAGATCTACAGCCAGCTGGCCGACCAGCGCGTCAACAGCGCCGCGCGCCGCTACCTGCGCGATCTGCGTCGCGACGCCGTGGTGGAGTATCGCTGATCGCATGGCCACGCTCGCCGCCATCAGCGAGCCGGGCGCGGGCGATGCCCCACGCGTGCTGGCGCCCTTGGCTGTGGCGCTGGGCGATCCGGCCGGCGTCGGCCCGGAGGTGATTGCCAAGGCCTGGTCCACGCGCTCCGTCCACCAGCTGCGGCCGTTCTTCGCCATCGGTGATCGCCGCAGCATCGAGGCGGTGTGGGATGGCCCGGTGGTGACCATCGCGCATCCGGGCGCGGCGCTGGCCGTTTTCGACGATGCACTGCCGCTCCTGCAGGTGGACGATCCCGGCGAGATCGTGCCCGGCCAGCCGAACCTCGCCGGCGCCCGGTGCGCGCTCGATTCGCTCGAGCTTGCCGTCGGCATCGCGCGGACGGCGGCAGCCAGCGCGCTCGTCACCGGGCCGGTCGCCAAGGCCCAGCTCTACGCCATCGGGTTCCAGCATCCGGGCCAGACGGAGTTCGTTGCCGAGCGCTGCGGCGTCTCGGCCGACAATGTGGCGATGATGATGGTCGGCCCGGATCTCCGCACCGTTCCGGTCACCATTCATCGCCCGCTTGCCGATGTCGCAGCCGCGATTTCGGCTGACCTCATCGTCTCGCGGGTCCGGGTGGTGGTGCGCGGGCTGCAGCGGGATTTCGCGATTCCCCGCCCCCGCGTCGCCATCGCCGGGCTCAATCCCCATGCAGGGGAGGGCGGCGCCATCGGCGAGGAGGAGCTGACCACCATCCTCCCGGCGATCGAGGCGCTGCGCGCCGAGGGCCTTGCCGTCACTGGCCCGCATGCCCCCGACACGCTGTTCCACGAGGGCATGCGGCCGAACTATGACGTCGCTGTCTGCATGTACCACGATCAGGCGCTGATCCCGATCAAGACCCTCTATTTCGACGAGGGCGTCAACATGACCATGGGCATTCCGGTGGTGCGCACCGCGCCGGATCATGGCACTGCCTTCGATATTGCCGGGCGCGGCGTCGCCAGCCCGCGGGCCATGATTGCCGCCATCCGGCTCGCCGGGGAGTGCGCGCTGGCCCGGCTGGCGCAGGCTGCCTGACAGCGCCCACCCGCCCGGCACGGCCCGCCTTCCGCCGCTGCGGGAGGCGATCGCCGCCGCCGGCCTGGATGCGCGCAAGTCGCTCGGCCAGCACTTCCTGCTCGACTCCAATCTCCTCGCCCGCATCGTCCGCGAGGTGCCGATGGCGCCCGGTGACCGCGTGCTGGAAATCGGGCCCGGCCCGGGCGGGCTGACCCGCGCGCTCCTCGATGCCGGGGCAGACGTCGTTGCGATCGAGCGTGATGCACGCGCCATTCCCGTCCTCGAGGCCCTCTCCACGCATCATGGCGGCAGGCTGCGCGTGGTCGAAGGCGATGCCTTGCGGCTGGATCATGCCGCCCTCGCCGGGCCTGGGGCGCACATCGCTGCCAACCTTCCCTACAACATCGGGACCGAGCTGCTGGTCCGCTGGCTCACGGCCGAGCCCTGGCCGCCCTGGTGGCGCTCGGCCACCCTCATGTTCCAGAAGGAAGTGGCCGAACGCATCGTCGCCGGCACGCGAAGCCCCGCCTATGGCCGGCTGGCCGTCCTTGCCGCGCTCCGGTGCCGGGCCGGCATCGCGCTCACGCTTCCGCCCCGCGCCTTCACGCCGCCGCCCCGGGTTGAAAGCGCGGTCGTCACACTTCTCCCCAAGCCAATGCCCGGCGATGTGCCGCTGGCCCGGGTGGAGGAGCTCACCGCCGCCGCCTTCGGCCAGCGGCGCAAGATGCTGCGCCAGTCGCTGAAGGGCCTGCCGCGCGCCCTCGATGCGCTTGCTGCGGCCGGCATCGACACCGCCCGCCGCCCGGAAACCCTGTCGCCGGCGGAGTTCGCCGAGCTCGCCCGCGCGCTTGCGCAACTCAGAGCGGGCGCACGCTCAGGCCCCGCAGATAGTTGAGCACCACCGTCTCGCGGTGCACGCCCGCCACCTCCACCGTCACCCGGGGCAGCGGCGGCTTCGAAAGGCCAAGGCGCGGATTGCCGGCAAAGCCCACGCCGTCCCGCCAGGGATTGAGCCGGCCCGATGCGTCGCGGTCGTGCAGCACGGCCACCACGTGCGGGCCCGCCGACGGCAGCGGCACGCACACGGCCATGTCGCCTGCGGCTGTCATCGGCGTGTCCACCCGTGCGACATAGCGGCCGGAAGCGAGATACTCCTCCTCGCTGGCCCGATAGACCTGCACCCGCAGCTGCCCCTGCCGGTCGCGAAAGCCGGTCACGCGCACATGCACCGCCGGCCCTGCGGCGTCCCGCGCGCATTTCGCCGCGTCGCCGTGCAGCATGGTCCCCGGCGCGGGCGCCGCTGCCAGCATCAGCGCGGCGACCCCCGCGACCCTGGCTGCTTTGCCTCTCCCGACCGGCCCTGCTAAGGCCCCGCCCGGCATGATCGCGCCCACCCGCATCGACCGCTACCTGTTCCGGCTCATCCTGGTGCCGCTGTTCGCGACTTTGGTCATTTCGGCGATGCTGCTTCTCCTCGAAAAGATGCTGAACCTGTTCGACTTCGTCATCAACGAAGGCGGGCCGGTCTCGGTGGTGTGGCGGATGCTCGGCAATCTCATTCCGGAATATCTCTCGCTCGGAATCCCCATCGGTGTCACCCTCGGCATCCTTCTTGCCTTCCGGCGGCTTGCACTGTCCTCCGAACTCGATGCGCTGCAGTCGGTGGGCGTCGGCTATAACCGGCTGCTGCGCGTTCCCTATGCCATCACCATGGTGTTCGCGCTGGCCAACTTCCTGATCGTCGGCTTCCTCCAGCCCTATTCCCGCTACAATTACGAGGGGCTCCGCTTCGAGCTCCGCTCCGGCGCGCTCGGCGCCAGCATCAAGGTCGGCGAGTTCGCCCGGCTTGGCGAGCGCATGACCCTGCGGGTCGAGGAAAGCTTCGATCGGGGCGCCGATCTGCGCGGCGTGTTCGTGCGCGCCGCCGACGAGGAGGGCAGGGCGCTCGCCGTCTCCGCGGCGCGCGGCCAGTTCCTGCAGACCGACGATCCCGATACCATCATCCTCCGCCTCCGGAACGGAACCCTGGTGCATGATTCCGAAAGCGGGCGTGCCACTCCGCGGGTGCTCACCTTCGTGCAGCACGATCTTCCCGTTGGCCTGCCGCCCATGGAGCGCTTCCGGGAGCGCGGGGGCCGCAATCTCGAGCTCACGATCCCCGAACTGGTCGAGGTCGTCCGCGATCCGGCGGCCGATACCGAAGCAGCGATGGGTGCCCGCGCCACCTTCCATCGCCGTGCCATCCAGGTGGTGGTGATGTTCGTGCTGCCGTTCCTTGCAGTCGCACTTGCCGTTCCGCCCAAGCGAAGCACCTCCTCCCTCGGCGTGTTCCTGTCGATCGTGATCCTGGTCACCTACCACAAGATCACGGAATATGGCGAACGCATGGGCGCCATCGGCCGGGTGGATCCGCTCCTTGCGCAATGGGTGCCGTTCGCAATGTTCGCGGGGCTGTGCCTGTGGCTCTACTATATTCTTGCCTACCGGCCCGGCGGCCAGCCGATCGGCACGCTCGAACGCGCGCTCGCCAATGTCGGCCAGTCCGTCCGCCGCCTGCTGCCCGCGCCGCGCCGCCGGCCCGGTACGGCCGGCGCGCCGGCGCCCGCCGCCGAATAGGCCCGCCCCTTGTCGATTGCTGCCACCCTGTTCCCGTCGGGGACGGTCGCGCGCTACACCGCGCGCATGTTCCTCGGCCGCACGGCTGCGTTTCTCGCCGGCCTCGTGGTCATCCTGATGACGCTCGATCTGCTCGGCGAAAGCGGCCGGATCCTTGCAGTCGAGGGCAATGGCGAGGCAGAGCTCTGGAAATATGTCTCGCTGCGCGTGCCGCAGATCATCGCGCTGTTCCTCCCCTTCTCGGTGCTGCTCGCAACGCTCGTCACCTTCATGACGCTCAACCAGGCCAGCGAGGTGACGATTTTTCGCGCCGCCGGCCTGTCCGCGCACCAGATACTGATGCCGCTGATCGTCGCGGCACTCGGCGTCGCCGCCGTCAACTTCGCATTCAACGAGCGGTTCCTCACCCGCGCCAATGCCGAGCTCGATGCCTGGAAGCGCGCCGAGTATCGGCCCATCGAACCGGGCCAGACCCAGCGGACCGAGGTCTGGGTGCGCGCCGGCGAGGATCTGTGGCACGCCCGCGAGGTGCGCGGCACCGGCGCCGCGACCCGCCTCGTTGATGTCAGCATCTACGACCGCGAGGCCGACCGTCTGGTCTCCATCCTGCGCGCCGCCGAGGCCCGCGCCCAGGCGCCGGGCTGGATTCTCGACAATGTGCGCCGGTTCGACGTCGAATCCGGCCAGCGGCAGGATTTTCCGCGGCTCGCGATCGTCTCCCAGGCCACCCCGGAACAGTTCACCACCGCTGACGTGAATGCGGACCACCTCTCCTTCTGGGAGCTGCGACCGGCAATCGCCGCCCTCGACGCCGCTGGCCGCCCCACGGATACGCTGGTGGCAAAGCTGCATCACAAGGTGTCGGGCCCGCTGTCCGCCGTGCTGATGCCGCTCCTCGGGGCGGTCGCGGCCTTTGGTCTCGCCCGGTCGGGCAAGCTCTTCATTCGCGCGGTCGCGGGGCTCGCGCTCGGTTTCGCCTTCTTCGTGGCCGACAATTTCGCAATGGCCATGTCGGACTTCGGGGCGCTTCCTCCCTGGGCGGCCGCCTGGGCGCCGTTTCTCCTGTTCCTCCTGGTCGGGGAATCCGTCCTCGTGCGCACCGAGGAGTGAGCACGCTCAGGCCCCCGTCGCGGCGGCGGGCTTTCAATTTCCCCGTTCCGTCCCAAATTTGGCCGTAATGGGCGCCTACGGCCCTCTGCACACTGCCATTGGAGCAACGACGTGATTTCGCATGCAAGGCGGCCCGGCATCTGGAACCGGGCTCACTATCTTGACCGGATGACCTTCCGCGAGCTGGTGATCGCCTATTTCCAATATTATGCCATCCAGGCCTATCTGCTGCTTGCCGTGGTCAGCATCGGTGTGGCCGTCTGGTCGCCGCCCACGCTGGTGCAGGGCCTCGCGGCCGCCGTGTTCGCGGTCCTTGCCTATCCGCTCATCTGGTACCTGCTGCACCGCCATGTGCTGCATGGAAAATGGATGTGGAAGTCGCCGCTGACCGCACGCACGTGGAAGCGGATCCACTATGATCATCACCAGGATCCCAACCATCTGGAGGTGCTGTTCGGCGCGCTCTACACCACGCTGCCGACGATCGCGGTTGCAACCATCCCGGTCGGCTGGATGATCGGCGGGCTCGGCGGCGCGGCCGTTGCCTTCGCGGCCGGGCTCCTCACCACCTGCTTCTACGAGTTCGCGCACTGCGTGCAGCATCTCTCCTACAAGCCGAAGAACCGGTGGCTCGCAGAGATGAAGGCGCGGCACATGGCGCATCATTTCCACGACGAGACGGGCAATTTCGGCATCACGAGCTTCTGGCCGGATCGCCTGTTCGGCACCTTCTACGAGCGCACCGAACGGCCGGCGAAATCGCCCACCGTCTTCAACCTCGGCTACACCGACGAAGTGGCAGATGCCTTCCCCTGGGTGCGGGACATGTCGGGCGGTGTCGCGCGGGGCCATCCGCGCCGCCGCGCCGCTGCCAATGATGCCGGCCCGGGCGTCCGGGACGCTGCCTGAACCGTCCCGCAGCAGACGGCGGCTTTCACATGACCGTGGCGATCCGGCCGGTCGAAACGGCGGCAGACCGGCGCGCCTTCGTCGATCTGCCCTACAGGCTCTACGCCGCCGACCGTTTCTGGCGCCCGCCGCTCCGGTCCGAGGTTGCCGCCCTCATCGGCGGGCCGAAATCCAACCCCTGGTTCGAACATGGCCGGGCGCAGTTCTTCCTCGCCGAACAGGGCGGCCGGGTGGTCGGCCGCATCGCCGCCCATGTCGATGATCTCGTAATCGAGCGGCGCCCCGGCCTCGGCCAGTGGGGCCTGTTCGAATGCGAGCCCGATCGCGCCATCGGCGCCGCCCTCATCGCCACCGCCGAGGATTGGCTCCGCGCCGCGGGTATGACCCGCGCCCAGGGGCCGATGAGCCTCTCCATATGGGACGAGCCCGGCCTCCTCATCGGCGGCTATGATACCGCGCCTGTCGTGATGATGGGCCACCATGCCCGCCACCTCCAGCCCATGGTCGAGGCGGCCGGCTACGAGAAGGCGAAGGATCTGCACGGCTGGCGGCTTCCGGTCGCAAGCGGCTTTCCCGAGCGGATCAACCGCATCATCGCCGCCGGCGAGCGGAACAGCCGCATCCGCATCCGCGAGGTCGATCTCTCCCGCTTTGCCGCCGAGGCACGCCTCATTCTTGGCATCCTGAACGAGGCCTGGGCGAACAACTGGGGCTTCGTTCCGCTGACCGAATCCGAGGTCGCCCATGTCGGCAAGAAGCTGAAGCCGCTTGTGTTCGCCGATCTCATCCGCATCGCCGAAGTCGATGGCGAACCGGTCGCCTTCATGATGACGCTTCCCGATGCCAATGAATGGATGCGCGATCTCAACGGCCGCCTCTTTCCCTTCGGCTGGGCGAAGCTGCTGTGGCGGCTGCGCAGGGGGCAGGCGCAGTATATGCGGGTGCCGCTGATGGGCGTGCGGCCGCATCTCCAGGGAACCCGGATGGCGTCCCTCCTCGCCTTCATGATGATCGAGTTCACCCGCCGCGCCGCAGTCGATGTTCATGGCGCGACGCATGCGGAGATCGGCTGGATCCTCGAAGACAATGGGCCGATGATTGCGATTGCCGAGGCGATCCACGCCGAGATCGTCCGCACCTACCGCATCTACGAGAAGCCGCTTTAGCCAGCCGGCGCCGCCCCGGCCCGCGCGAGGCCGGGGCCGCCCCTCAAAGCCCGAGCGCGCCGGGGTTCAGGATCCCGTCCGGATCCAGCGCGGCCTTGATCGCCTTCACGAGGCGCACCGAGGCGGCATCGCGCGAGGCAAGCCACGGATAGACCCGCCCCACCTGGAAATGCGCAGCCCCGTGGGCCGTCATCAGGTCGATGATCTCGCCCTTCATCCGCATCGCCTCGGCGCGCGCGTCCGGGTTGGCATCGAAGGTTTCCAGCGTCGCCAGATGCTCGGCCGGCACCACCCGCTCGTGATAGATGGAGCGCGCATCCGGCCAGTAGAAGGTCGGCTCATAGACGAACGCGTTCGGGCCTACGGCCATGAACATGCGGCCCGAAACGATGCCGTGCGCGTCCATGGTCGCCCGGTTGGCTGCGAAATAATCCTCCAGCGCGTGATGAAAGGCCACCGCGCGATCATGCGGCAACAGCGCATGAAAGGGCACCCAGCGCTCGCCGTTCGGCCCCAGCGTATTGGTGAGCGGCGCAAAGGGCATGGAGCGCACGACCGTCGGCACGGTGTTGGCAATCTCCTCGGCGCCATTGGCCTTGGCAATCGCGCGGATACGCGCTGCCCGGTCTTTCGCTTCTGCCGCGGAAACCCCCTCGGCGAGATAGTGGACGGCATAGGTCGCGCGCTTCAGATCCCGGTCCCCGGCCACCGCCATCCTCGCAAGCGCCTTCACGCCGGCGCCCAGCGAGCCCTGGCCCTTCAGCACCTGGCTTGCGATCTCGGCCTTCGCGGCCACCCCCTTCTGCCGGCCGATCTGGCCCTGTTGCAGGGTCGAATCCAGCCCGAAATTCTCGTCGTCCAGCGCCTCGACCGCGATTGCCGCCATGGCGGCGTGCATTGCCTCGAAGCTTCCATAGTCGAAGGAAAGCGCCTCGAAATGCTCGCGCCGGCGGATCAGCTTCAGCCGCACCCGGGCCTTCACGCCAAGCGCCCCGCAGTCGCCGGTGAAGAGGCCGGCCAGGTCCGGCCCGAAGAAGCGGAAGAAGGGCGTGCCCGTTGCCAGCAGATCGCCCGTGCCAGTCACGATATCGAAGCCGACAAGCGATTCGGCCGAAACCCCCCAAAGGCCCGTGCCGTGCGAAATCGCATGCTGGCTCATCGATCCGGCAACCGTTGCCGCAAGCCCCGAAAAGGGGCCGAAGAAGGGCGTGCGCAGGCCGTGCGGCAGCAACGCGTCGCGCAGCTCCGCCCAGGTGACTCCGGGCTCCACCGTCACGACGGCGTTGGAT
>JBKBXK010000039.1:0-12741 GCA_046314095.1 Thermaurantiacus sp.
CTGCCATGCGCGAAGGTTCGCCCGTCTCGAAAAGCGTGAAATGCCCATATGGGCCTTCCAGCGGATCGTGCGGGCCGGTGAGACCCTCTGCGGCGAGGTCTGCCGCGGTGACGGCCGCACGCGCGGCATGGGCAATCTGAACCGGCAGCGCGATCGAGCCCTCGACATGGGCCTGCATGGTGCCGGCCGCCTGCGCATGGGCAAGCCCAAGCACATCGTCGAGCCTGCGCAGCCGTAGCAGCCGGCCGCAGGCCAGCGCTGCGCCATACAGGCCGGCATGCGCCGGGCGGAAGATGCGCATCGGACCAGCGCTGGCAAGGCCGAGCCGGCAGGCAATCTCCACCCCCATGGCGAGAGCGGCGAAGCTCTCCTCGGGGCGGCGGCGTTCCCGATGGGCGACTGCGTGGACCGCAGCCGTCACCACCGACATCGCGTGCACGACGGCGCCTTCGTGCACTGCGTCCCATTCCAGGCAGTGAATCTGGAACGCGTTGGCAAATGCGGCGCCGGGGGCCGGCAGGCGTTCCCAGCGACCAAGGATGGGCGCCTCATTTCCTTTGCCCATGCGGCTCGCAGCCGCGAGCACGCCCTCGGCGCCGGGTGCGCTGCTGCCGGCAACGCCGACGGCCAGCGTGTCGGCGAGGAGCATGGCGAGATGGCTCATGGCAGCCTCGGGGACGTCAGGGCTGGAGTCGGCGAAGGCAAGGAGGGCCGCGGTCGCGCTCATGCGAGCCAGCCAGCAAGATGCTCGACCAGGTCCGCCGCGGGCGTGTCGTCGGGCGACGCAAGCACCAGCCGGCAGGTATCGGCTGCAGCCCTGGGGGGCAGCCCGCCCCACGCCATGAGCGATTCCAGCTTGCCGACGAGGCCCCCTTCACCGAGCGGGTTTTCCGGATCGCCCCAGGCATCCCGCGCTTCTGCGGTGGCGCCGCCCGCACCAACACGGGCGCCGAAATGCGCCGGGTAGGCCGCATCGAGCGCGGGGTCGCAGGCCAGCGAAACGCGTGCGCGCGCCGCTGCAATCATCGGATCTGCGACGGCATCGGGAGAAAAGTCGGAAATGGTGGGCCGGCCGCGGACGGCCACCACTGCAAGCGCGTGCTGAAGCGAGAACTTGGCCTCGCCCGCGGTCTTCGGCTCCGGCCGGTCACAGAAGCTCAGCGCGTCGCCATAGGTCTCGACCAGGATGGGCCCTTGGGCGAGCGCGCCATCGGGCAGCAACAGGGCCGCGTCGATCGCTGGATGCGCGTGGCGGCAAGCAGCCCAGGGCTTGAAACTCACCTCCGCCATGCGCCAGCCCGGCGCCGGCGCGGCAATCGCCTCTGGCCGCGGGGCTCGGGTGGCTGCGGCGAACAGGCCCTGCGGCCCCTCGAGGATGGCGCGCGGCCCAGCGCAGCCCCGGCGGGCAAGGCGCGCGTGCCAGAGACCGGCAAGTGCGGCCTGCGTGACATGCACCGACTTGGTCATTGCCGCCGGCTCGTGCCGGACCTGCCACAGCCCGCCGGCGAGCGAACCGGCATGCCCCATCGCCCAAACGGCCCGCTCTTCATCCATGCCATAGACGGAAGCGGCAGCCGCAGCGGCGCCGAACCCGCCGGCTGTCGCAGTCGGATGCCAGTGGCGATAGTGATGATCGTCGAGACTGCGCCCGACCCGCACCATCGCTTCGTAGCCGCGGACGGCGCCATCGAGCAGTGCGCCCAGGCTTGCGCGCTCGTCGCGCGCAGCGGAAAGCGCCGCTGGCCAGACCACGGGGCCAGGGTGCAGGCGCGCGAGGCGATCGACATCGTCCATCTCGAGGAGATTGCCCAGAAGGGCTGCGCGGGTCAGGACATCGGGCTCGGCCTCGCGCCCGACCTGGGCGAGTGGGGATGTGCGCGCTCCCGCGACGCAGGCCAGCCAGTCGAGGAGGTGGAGGCGCGCCCGAGCCCGTTCCGTGCCGGACACCGGTTGCGCAAGATGGTTTGCCAGACGCTCGGTCAGTGTGCGGGCGGTGTCGCCCTCTTCCGCCAAATGTCCGGACATGTGCTTGCCGTAGCTGCACCCCCCGCCTATGCCAAGCATCGGGAACGAGAGGGATGCGGTGTCGGTACTGGCACGAAAGCCGCCGCGCTACGCCGAACTTGCCGCCGAGTTGCGCGGCGAGATTGCCGGTGGCCGGTTGCGTCCTGGCGATGCAGTGCCAACCGAAGCGCAACTGGTGCAGCGTTTTGGCGTCTCCCGCTTTACGGTGCGCGAGGCTTTGGCGCGGCTGCAGGCCGAGGGCTTCATCCACCGCAAGCGTGGTGCCGGCACCGTTGTTGCATCGAGCACGCCAGTACTCAAGCAGAGCCTCCCGGACACGCGGGCTATCCTGCAATATGCGGCCGCCAGCAGCTTCCGGATCGCGCCGGTCGGCGAGGTGGCGCTGAGCGCCGCGCAGGCGGCCGATCTTGGCCGCGCGCCAGGCGAGCGCTGGCTGCTGGTGAAGGGTGTGCGGCTGCTCGATGGCGAGGCCGCGCCAATCGCCGTGACCGATGCCTGGCTGCACCCGCGTTTCGCGCCCTTCGTGCCGCGGCTGGAATCCGGGCATGAGGCCCTGTTCCACCAGCTCGGTCGCATGGCCGGCCTGGCCATCGGCCGGGTGCACCAGGAAATTCGCGCCTGTGCCGCGACCATGGCCGAGGCCAAGGCGCTTGGCGTGCCCCGGCGCACGCCTTGCCTGCGGATGATCCGGCACTATTTCGAGCATGGCGGGGAACTCGTCGAGATGTCATGCTCGGTTCATCCGGGAGAGCGTTTCTCTTACGCCATGACGATCGAGCCCTGAGGGGCGTGGCACGGCAGGGAAGGACTGGCAGATGCGGACGGTTTTCGGAGCGGTGCTTGCAGGCGCTATGGCGGTCTCGGCGCTGCCGGTGCTGGCGCAGGATGGCCCGGTGAGGGCGCGCACGATTGTTGTCTATGGCGACGATCCCTGCCCGGTCGCCAGCAATCCCGACGAGATCATCGTCTGTGCCCGGCGGCCCGAGGAGGAGCGCTATCGCATTCCCAAGGAGCTTCGCGAACTGGAAGCCCAGCAGGTGCCGCGGCGCGACGATGTGGGCGCGGAGCGCGCCGCGCTTGCCAGCGGGCGTCCGTCTGCGACGGGCATCGGCAGCTGTTCCACTGTCGGCCCCGGCGGCATGACCGGCTGCACCCCGGGTGTCGATGTCGTCGGCGTCGGGCGGACGATCGTGCGTGGTGTGGAGACGGCGACCGAACCGACTGACGACTGAGCCGCAGGCGCCCGGCGCGTTGCAGGGAGTTGGCGCGTCCGGATTCGGGGAGCTGCGGCTCCATGGTTGCCGCAACCTTCGCCTTTGCCAGTTGCTCCCGTCGCAATGGCCGGCCAAGACGGGGCCGACCAAGACGGAGGGAGCGGCGCATGCAGTTCGAATATTCGGCCCGGGCGAAAGAGATGCTGGAGCGCCTGCGCGCCTTCATGGATGCGCATGTCTACCCCAATGAGGAGCGCTACGAGAAGGAGGTGACCACCGGCGAGCGCTGGAAGGTGATCGACGTTATCGAGGAGCTGAAGCCGCGGGCGCGGGAGGCCGGCCTCTGGAACATGTTCGTTCCGCCCACGCACGGCGGCGAGCCGGTCCACCACTTCGCGTTCGACGGGACGCCGCTCACCAATCTGGAATATGCGCCGCTTGCGGAGGAGATGGGCCGCGTCGGCTGGTCGTCGGAGGTGTTCAACTGTTCAGCGCCCGACACGGGCAACATGGAGGTGCTGGCCCGCTATGGGACCAAAGCGCAGCAGGACCGGTGGCTGGCGCCCCTTGCCGCCGGCGAAATCCGCTCAGCCTTCCTGATGACCGAGCCCGCGGTCGCGAGTTCCGACGCAACAAATATCGAGACGTCGATCGCCGAGGATGGCGACGAATATGTCATCAACGGTCGCAAATGGTGGTCGTCCGGGGTTGGCGATCCGCGCTGCAAGGTGGCCATCGTGATGGGGAAGACCGACCCGTCCGCCCCGCGCCACCTGCAGCAGTCGCAGATTCTCGTGCCGCTCGATGCGCCCGGCATCACCAAGGTCCGGCCGCTGCACGTGTTTGGGTATGATGACGCGCCGCACGGCCATTTCGAGGTGGTGCTCGACAATGTGCGGGTGCCGCGGGAGAACATCATTCTGGGGCCGGGGCGGGGTTTCGAGATTGCCCAGGGCCGGCTTGGCCCCGGGCGTATCCACCACTGCATGCGGTCGATCGGCGCGGCCGAGCGTGCGCTGGAGAAAATGGTGAAACGGCTGAAGTCGCGCGTGGCGTTCGGCCGCCCGATCTCCGACCAGGGGGTGTGGCACGAGCGAATTGCCAATGCGCGGATCGAGATCGAGCAGGCGCGGCTGCTGACGCTGAAGGCTGCCTGGATGATGGACACGGTTGGAAACAAGGAAGCCAAGACCCTGATCGCAATGATCAAGGTGGTCGCACCCAATGTCTCGACGAAGGTGATCGACATGGCGATCCAGGCGCATGGCGGCGGCGGGGTCTGCCAAGACTATGGCCTCGCCTCTGGCTATGCGGGTCAGCGGACATTGCGGCTGGCCGACGGTCCAGACGAGGTGCACCGCCAGTCCATCGCGAAAGACGAACTGCGCCGCTACAACTGAAGCAGGGCGGGCGGCGGGAATGTGCCCCGCGCCGGCGGGCGCTTTAGTCGCGTGCGGGCACGATCAGCACATCGGTCGGCGGGTCCTTCACGAGGTCGGCCGCGACGGAGCCGAGGATCGCCTTCATCAGCCCGGTACGGCCATGCGTGCCCACGACGGCGAGATCGGCGCCTGTCTCGACAACCGTTTCGCGCAGCACCTGCGCCGGAGCGCCCTCCCGAACCTGCTTCGAGATCGCCTCGACCGGCACGCCGGCGGCACGGGCGCGTTCGGTGAGCCACTCCATTTCCTCGGCGATGAAGGCGTCGAACTCCAGCCGTTCCGCGTAGGCGAACTCGGCCGCATATTCCTCGCCGCCCATGTAGGGCTTGAACGGCACCTGGTAGGCGTGGAGCAGGGTCAGCGAGCCTGCCGGCGCGAGCTTCCGAGCCCAGCGGATCGCAGGGCGGGAAAAGATCGAGAAGTCGACGCCCACCACGGCGTGCCCATAGCCACCCTTCACTTCGTTCTGGGCCAGCAGCATCGGGCGCCGCAGCGCGGTAAACAGCAGCCCGGGTGTGGAGCCGGCAAAGTTGAACAGCTCGAAGTTTCGCCGGCGGTGCACGCCCACCACGACCATGTGCGATCCCCAGTCCCGCGCCCGCGTGGCAAGCTCCAGCCGGGGGTCGCCGCCAACGACCTCGATCAGCGGCGTGATCCCCGTTTGCTCGGTGAGGGGGGCCGCCTGCTGGTTCAGCGTCTCGCGCGCGAAATCGAGCGCATGATCGGAAAGTCTGCTTGGAAGCGCGGTGTCGACCACGTGGAGGATCTTCACCTCCCCCTCAAGCTGGCGCGCAAGGTGGAAAGCGCGCTCCATCGCCCGGCTTGAACCGGCCGAGAGGTCAGACGCGACGACGATCTTCATGGCTGTCTCCCCCGGGGTGCTCCGCGCCCGCGCTTCTACCGGCGCACGGAGCCGTTCGTAAAGCGCGGCACTGGTGCGGACGGCGGGAGTCGAACCCGCACTGGGGAGGTCCCCAAGCGGATTTTAAGTCCGCTGCGTCTACCGGTTCCGCCACGTCCGCACAGGCAGCCTTGTTGCCGGCACGGTGCCTGGGGTCAACGGGCCGCCCGCGCTGCTGTCGGCGCGCGTTCCCACGCCCGCTCATGCAGCCAATAGGCCACCGCCTGTACCGTGGGCTCGATAAGGCCGATTGCCAGCCCGGCTGCAAGGCTGCCGGTGACGGCCCATCCAACCGTGACAGCGACTCCGATATGGAGGATCCAGTAGGTGCCGGTCTTGGCGAGCCGGCGGATCGAAGGCGACATGACACACTCCTGTTGCGAGGAACTCGCAATATGGTGTGCCAGCGTCTCCAATCCAATAGATTGTCAGCCCGACAGCTATCGATGCAGTCGATGAAACATGGTTTGGCGATCGAACGGCGCCGGAGCCTGACGTTCCCGGCGCCCAGCGCGCGGTCTCAGCGGCTCGCGTTGAGCCGCTCGCGCAGTTCCTTGCCGGGCTTGAAGTGCGGTACGCGCTTTGCCTCCACCTCAACGGCTTCCCCGGTACGCGGGTTGCGCCCGGTACGCGCGTCCCGCGCGCGAGTGGAGAAAGTCCCGAAACCGCGCAATTCTGCCCGCCCGCCGGCGGCCAGCGTGTCGGCGATCGAATCGAGCACGGTGTCGACCACACGCTCGGCATCGCGGATCGAGAGATGCGGGTTGGCGTCTGCGATCTTCTGGACGAGCTCGGACCGGATCATCGTCTCTCCCCGCTGCGCCTAACGGACCGGACCCACGGTGGGCCCGCCCTCCCCCAATTTTTGCGCCAAGGCCGGTGGGCCAGACGCCAAGACTATGACCCTTGGCAAGGGGCAAGGTCAAGCGACGGAAAGAAAATCAGTTCGTGAAAGAAAGTTAACGGCAGGGACCGGTGCTGCCCGGCCCCTGCGAGAATGAGCGCAAGACGTGTCAGCCCTGGTCCTTCGCCTTGTTGAGTGCGGCACCGAGGATGTCGCCGAGCGACGCCCCCGAATCCGACGAGCCGTATTGCGCGACCCGCTGCTTCTCCTCTGCGATCTGCAGCGCCTTGATGGAGAGGTTGGGGCGCTTGGACCGATCAAAGCCGGTAACCACGGCATCAACCTTCTGGCCTGGCTGGAAGCGCTCGGGGCGCTGCTCGTCGCGGTCCCGGCTGAGGTCGGACCGCTTGATGAAGGCCGTTGGCCCATCCTCGCCAATCTGCACTTCGATGCCGCCGTCCTTCACTTCGACGACCGTGCAGGTGACCACCTCGTTGCGAGCGGCTGCGCCGGCTCCGGCGCCGCCCCCGGCGCCTGCGCCTTCCTGGGCCTGCTTGATGCCCAGGCTGATGCGCTCCCGCTCGACATCGACCTCCAGCACGCGCGCGGACACGCTGTCGCCCTTCTTGAACAGCGACAATGCGGCCTCGCCAGAAACGCCCCAGGAAATGTCGGACATGTGGACCATGCCATCCACATCGCCGGGCAGGCCCACGAACAGGCCGAACTCGGTCGCGTTCTTGACTTCGCCCTCGACGAGCGTGCCGACCGGGTGCTCTTCGAGGAACTGCTCCCACGGATTGCGCTGCGCCTGCTTCAGGCCCAGGCTGATCCGGCGCTTGTCCGCGTCCACTTCGAGGATCACGACGTCCACCTCCTGGCTCGTCGAGACGATCTTGCCCGGATGGACATTCTTCTTGACCCAGCTCATCTCGGAGACGTGGACGAGGCCTTCGATACCCGCCTCCAGCTCCACGAAGGCGCCGTATTCGGTGATGTTGGTGACGCGGCCCGAAAGCTTGGCGCCGACCGGATACTTGGAGTCCGCGCCGTCCCAAGGATCGGTTTCAAGTTGCTTCATGCCAAGCGAGATGCGCTGCGTATCACGGTTGATGCGGATGATCTGCACCTTCACGGTGTCGCCGATGTTGAGCACCTCGTTCGGGTGGCCGACCCGCTTGTAGCTCATATCCGTCACGTGCAGCAGGCCATCGATTCCGCCGAGATCGACGAAGGCGCCATAGTCCGTGATGTTCTTGACGACACCGTCGATCACTTGGCCTTCGGACAGCGAGCGGATGAGCCCGGTGCGGGCCTCGGCGCGGGTTTCCTCGAGAATCGCGCGCCGGGAGACGACAATGTTGCCGCGCTTGCGATCCATCTTGAGGATCTGGAACGGCTGCGGCATGCCCATGAGCGGAGCGACGTCGCGCACCGGGCGGATGTCGACCTGGCTGCCGGGAAGGAAGGCGACCGCGCCGCCGAGATCGACCGTGAAGCCACCCTTCACGCGACCGAAGATCACGCCCTCGACGCGCTCCTGCGTGTTGAACTGCGCCTCGAGCTTGTCCCACGCAGCCTCGCGGCGGGCGCGATCGCGGCTGAGCATCGCCTCGCCATGGGCATTCTCCACCCGGTCCACATAGACCTCGACCTCGTCGCCGACGGAGACCTCCGGGTCGCGCCCCGGGGGCGTGAATTCCTTGAGGGGAATACGGCCTTCCGACTTGAGCCCGACATCGATTACCACCAGATCGTTCTCGATCGCCGTGACCCGGCCCGTGACAACGCGCCCCTCGAAGGTCTGGCTGGCGCCGAGGCTGTCCTCGAGCAGGGCTGCGAACTCGTCGCGGGTGGGCATGGGTGCAGTCGCCATGAAACTCCTGACATCACTTCGTTGCAGGCCGGCCGGTTGTTTCCGGCGGTCTTGCGGGTTGCAGTTGGTGCCGGCGGGCTGTCGATCAGGAGGAAGGGCAAGCCAAAACGGCAGGGCGCGAAGCGGCTTGCTTGCCGTCTCCGCGCCGTCAGCAGTCCCGGTCTAGCCGCGCCGAGACAAGCTCGATGGCGCGCCGAACGGCCGCGTCTATACCGAGATCGCTGGTGTCGAGCAAGTCGGCATCGGGTGCCCGAACCAGCGGCGCTGCCGCGCGTCCGGAGTCGCGTGCGTCGCGCGCGCGGATGTCGGCCAGCACGCACTCTTCGTCTACCCGCATGCCCGAGGCACGAAGCTCGGCCGCGCGTCGCCGCGCCCGCACCTCGGGCGCTGCCGTGACGAACAGCTTGGCCCGCGCATCGGGCGCAATCACAGTGCCGATATCCCTGCCATCCAGCACGGCGCCGCGTGGCTGTTCGGCAAACGCGCGCTGGAATGCGAAGAGCGCGGCACGCACATCAGGCACCGCGGATACCCGCGAGGCGGCCTCGGCGGTTTCCGCTGCGCGAAGATCAGGGTCTTCGAACAGCGAAAGGTCCAGTGCCGCGGCATGTCGGGCGAGACCGGCCGCGTCCTCCAGGCAGGTGCCCGCCCGCAACGCCGCCAGCCCGACTGCGCGATAGAGCGCGCCGGTGTCCAGATGTGGCAATCCGAAATGCAGCCCGAGCGCTCGAGCGATTGTGCCCTTGCCGGAGGCGGCCGGCCCGTCGACCGCAATCACCGGCACCAGTTTCGCACTCAGAGCAGCGCCTCCACCCGGGGCGCGAGCGATTCCGGCGTGGTGGACGGGCCGAAGCGGCCTGTGACCCGACCGTGCCGATCAACCAGGAATTTGGTGAAATTCCACTTGATCGCCCTGGTGCCCAAAACGCCGGGCGCCTCCTCCTTAAGATCCTTGAACAGTGGGTGCGCCCCTGGGCCGTTGACCTCGACCTTGGCGAACATCGGAAACGACACCCCATAATTCTTGTGGCAGAATGCGCCGATCTCGTCTGCGGCGCCCGGCTCCTGGTTGCCGAACTGGTTGCAGGGGAAGCCGAGCACCACGAAGCCGCGATCCCGGTAGCGCTGCCATAGCGATTCGAGACCCTCGTACTGCGGCGTGAAACCGCATTTGGATGCCGTGTTGACCACAAGCCGCACCTGCCCAGCCCAAGTGCCGAGCGTGGTTGCTTTCCCGTCGAGCGTGGTGAGCGGGTGGGAATCGAGAGCGGATGCCATGGCGCTCCCTTGGCGCGGCTTCGGGGCAAAGAAAAGGGGCGGACCGTTTCCGGCCCGCCCCTCGAAACGTTGCTGTACGTCGCTGTTCGGAGACCTGCGTCAGTCGCGCTGGCCAAGGAACTGGAGCAGGAAGGTGAACATGTTGATGAAGTTGAGGTAGAGCGACAGCGCGCCCATTATGGCTGTCTTGCCCGCCATGTCGGAGCCGGCAACCATGTCGTACATGTTCTTGATGCGCTGCGTGTCATAGGCGGTGAGCGCCGCGAAGATGAGCACGCCCACGATCGACACCACAAAGGCGAGCGTTCCCGACTGCAGAAACAGATTCAGGAGCATTGCGACGATCAGGCCGACGAGGCCCATGATCAGGAAGGTGCCGAGCCCGGACAGGTCTTTCTTGGTGGTGTAGCCATAGAGGCTGAGACCCGCGAAGGCGGCCGCCGTGGCGAAGAAGGTCGTTGCGATCGAAGCACCCGTGTAGACGAGGAAGATCGAGGACAGAGACGCGCCCATGAGCGCCGAGAAGGCGAAGAAGGTGGTCTTCATCGCGCTTTCGCTCATCTTCTGCCAGCGGAAGCCGAGCAGGAACACGAAGGCCAGCGGCGACAGCATTACCACCCAGCCCAGCAGAGAGGCACCGCCCGTTGCCGGATTGAACAGCAGCGCGACCGCTCCCGTGTAGGCCATGGCGATTGCCACGATCCCGGTGAGCAGCACACCTGAAATCATGTAGTTGTAGACGCCCAGCATGTAGGACCGCAGGCCCTGGTCATAGGCCGCGGCGTCGATGCCGGTGCGCGTCCGGCCGTAAGCCGGAGCCTGACCCAGACGCGGGTCCATCGGATTTGCCATCGTCCAGTCTCCCATCATGCCGGAACCGCCGGCATTTCCCCCTATATCACCTGCCTCCCGGGGGGATTCAAGGGAGATGTGACCAAATCTTGCGGCGCTGCAACAGCGCGAGGCTAAAGGTCCCGGAGCGCCTCCGACACCCGAACGCCGAGTGCCCGGGCCGTGCCGACCAGCCCGAAGGCCAGCGTGACGGCCGCGCCCGACAACACGGTCAACAGCGCCATCCCCCAGTCCGGCCGGAAGGGAAGATCGAAGACCTGGGTAACAGTTATCCAGCCGCCGAGCGCTCCGAGGCCAAGCGCGAGAAACGCAATGCCAAGGCCCAGCGCCAGATACTCGAGGCCGCCCGCCAGCAGCAGCTGCCGTCGCGTGGCACCCAAAGCCTTCAGGATCACTGCGTCATAGGTTCGCGCGCGCTGCGAGGCGGCAATCGCGCCGATGAGCACGGCTATTCCGGCGAGAATCGCGACGGACGCAGCTGCGCGCACAGCAGTGCCAAGTTGGCGCAGCAGCTCTCCGACCTGGCCGAGAACATCCTTCACGCGCACGACCGAGACCGTCGGGAAGATGTCGGTGACGGCGCGCACGAAGCCGGCTTCCGCCTCGGGTGGCGGGTTGACGGTTGCCATCCAGCTGTAAGGCGCGCCGGCAAGCGATGCAGGGTCGAAAATCAGGGCGAAGTTGAACCCGAAGCCCTGCCAGTCGATGCGGCGGAGGCTTGCAATGGTGGCGGTCACCTCGACACCCAGTACCGAGACGGTGACGGTATCACCGACTTCGAGACCCAGGAGGGCGGCCTGCTCTGCGTCCATCGAAACGAGCGGCGGGCCGTCATAGTCCGCTGGCCACCAGCGCCCGGCGACCATGTCCGTGCCGGGTGGCGGTTCCACCGCCCAGGTGATTCCGCGATCACCGTTCAGCACCCATGCGGCCTGCGGCGGATCCTCGAGTTCCGACACCGGCGTGCCATCGATGGCAACGATCGGGCCACGCAACGAGGGGACCATCTCGACCTCGGATCCGGGAGGCAGCGACTCCTGGAACGCGTTCTGGTCCTCACGGGGAATATCGATCACGAAGAAGGCTGGCGCCTGTTCGGGAACGCTTCGGCGAAGTTCGCCGCCGAAGCTGGTCTCGATGAAGGCCATGGTTGCGAACAGGGTGAGGCCGAGCCCGAGCGCCACGACCAGTTGCCGTGTCTGTGCGCCCGGTCGGGTGAGCCCGGCCAGAGCGAGGCGCGGCAGGAGCCGGCGCGGCCGTGGCAGGCGGCGCGCGCCACGCTCGATCAGATGGCCGAGACCGAACAGCAGGGCGAGGAGCGCCAGCACCGCGCCCACGAACATCAGCGCGAACCGCGGCTCGGCTGTACCAAGCACACCAAGGATGATGACGAGGAGCGCTGCACCGCCCGAGATGAGCAGCGCCGGCCGGCTGGGCCATGGCCATGTCTCGACGGAGCCACGGAACAGCCGCTGGGCCGGAAGGGCTGCAGCCCGGGCCAGAGGGGGGGCGGCAAAGGCGAGAGCGACGAGCAGCCCGAAGCCGATCGCGGACAGGAGCGGCACGGGATAGACGCCAAGCTCCGGCGGCACCGGAATCCCGCCCATGCCAATCCGCGCCACAAGCCATGGCACAAGGGAGCCAAGCCCCGCTCCGGCCAGCGCCGCCAGGAGGGCCACCGCCCCCACCTGCAGAAGCCAGGTAGTGGCGATCAGCCGTGACGAGGCTCCCATGGCCTTCAGCGCGGCGATGGTGGTGGATTTGGCTTCGAGGTGGCTGGCCACGCCGTTCCCGACCCCGACTCCGGCGACCACGAGCGCCGTCAGGCTGACGAGCGCGAGAAACTGGCCTACGCGCTCCGTAACCCGGCGAACCCCAGGCGCGCCGTCGCGCCGATCGGACAGTCGCCAACCGGAATCGGGAAAATCCCGTTCGAGCGCGCTGACCGTGGCGGCCGGGTCTTCGCCGGGAGGCAGCAGGATGCGGACATGGGACCGGAACAGGGTGCCGGGCTGCACCAGGCCGCTCTGGTCCAGGGTTTCGGGCGAAACGAGGATCGTGGGCCCGAACGCGGTGCCGGGGCCGGCCCGATCCGGCTCATCCGTCAGGATACCGGTGACTGGCACCATGGTGAGGCCGATGCGGACGGTGTCTCCAACGGCAAGCTCAAGCTGGTCTGCCAGCGATTCGGCCACCACCGCTCCTTTGGCGATTGCAGCGCGGGTCTCCGCCGTGCCGCCGCCAACGATCGCCACCTCGCCGACCAGCGGCCAGAGCCGGTCAACGGCCCTCAGCTCGCCAAGCGCCTG
>JBKBXK010000040.1:0-12678 GCA_046314095.1 Thermaurantiacus sp.
GGAGCAACGGACGAGGAAGCTGGCACTATCCCGGGCAAGCCCTTCGAGGGCGAGCGCATGAACGGTCACCTCGCGCTCCGGCAGCAGCACCTCCTCACCGGCCCGAGCCCGGGCATGCGACCGCTGCCCTGCGACCTTCAGCGCCGAATAGGCCGGCGGCCGCTGCATGATCACGCCGCGAAAGCGCGGAAGCACTGCCCGTATCTCGCCCTCGGTCGGCTGCCTGTCGCTGGTCGCCACCGTGGCTCCCTCGGCATCATCGGTTTCGGTCGCACGGCCGAAGCAGATCTCGAATGCATAGGCCTTGGGTCCATTCAGAAGGAACCCGGCGAGTTTGGTGGCTTCACCCAGCGCGATGGGAAGAACACCAGACGCCAGCGGATCGAGCGTGCCGCCATGGCCGATCTTCACTTTGCCATATCCGGCCTGCCGCAACGCCCACTTCAGCTTGCCGACGACCTGCGCCGAAGTCGGCCCGACCGGCTTGTCCACCACAAGCCAGCCGTGGAGCCCCGTCACTGGTTGCCGGGAACCCGGATCAGCATCAGGTCCACCGGCGGTTGCGCCTTGCCCACCGTTTCGAACACCGGGTTGAACGTGTCGGTGATGTAGAGGAGCCGGCCCTTCGGATCTTCGATGCGCGCCATGATGGAATAGCGCATCCCCGGCAGGATCCGGGATTCGTCATAGCGGATAAGGAAATGCAGTGGCACCTGGTTCCCCATGGTTTCCAGCTGCGTGCTGGCAACCTCGATCATCGGCGCGCCCGCCCGCGACACGTCGCCAACGATAACCTTGGCGCGGGTGCCCGGCACCAGCGCCATCCGGTCCATCTTCGAGATCGTTCCCCACAGCACCCCACGCTGCGGCGCCTCCGGCCGAAGCTCGCACGCCAATGCCTTTTCCCGGCCACGCCTCAGAACCACCCGCGTCGGCTCGAGCACGAGACTGGAGGAGCCGGCAACGAAGCTCGCCGGGGATTTGCCCACCTCCTGCATGAAGGTGGTCGTCTCGTCCATGTAGGTCACAATCGCGACCCCGGCGGGCGCATCGCGCCGCACTTCCGCAAGCGCTCCACTCGGGCAGATGAACGTCTGGTCTGGGATGTCCACCACCACCTCGCTCGGCAGCTCCCGTGCCACCCCGCCAACCTGCGCGGCTGGCACGCCACCCGTTGCGCAGCCTGCCAGTGCCAGAGCGGCCAGCGCCAATGTTCCCCCAGCTGCCAGTCTCATTGCGTCTCTGCTCCTGGGCCGCCTCGCGCGGCCATAATCATCCGCTTTCGCGCGCTCAATGGGCGGCGCCCCAGTTGGCGCCCGTGCCCACCTCCACGCCCAGGGGCACTGACAGGTCGAGCGCCGGCGCCGCTGCGCCCTCCATCACCTCGATAATCACCGGGATCGCCGCCTCGGCCTCGGCCTCCAATGTCTCGAACACCAGTTCGTCATGCACCTGCAACAGCATCCGCGTGCCGCCAAGTCCAGCTTCGGCGAGTGCCGCCGGCATGCGGATCATCGCGCGCTTGATAATGTCGGCTGCCGTCCCCTGGATCGGCGCATTGATGGCGGCCCGCTCGGCGCCCTGACGTTCCGACTGGTTCCTTGATCGAATGCCCGGCACATGCACCTTGCGACCGAAGAGGGTGGTCACGAACGCGTCGCGCCGCACCTTCTCCACCGTTTCCGCCATATAGGCGCGGATGCCGTGGAAACGCGCGAAATAGAGCTCGATGAAGCGCTGCGCCGACCCCCGGTCGATACCCAGCCGCTGCGCCAGCCCGAAGGCCGAGACACCGTAGATGATCGAGAAATTGACCGTTTTCGCCTGCGCGCGCTGCTCCCGCGAGACGCTCTCGTGCGGCCCTAGGCCGAAAATCTGGCGCGCCGTCAGCGCGTGAATGTCCTCGTTGGTGGCATAGGCCTCTTTCAGTTCCGGCACGTCCGCCACATGCGCGAGAAGCCGAAGCTCGATCTGGTTATAGTCCGCCGCAAGGATCACATGCCCCGGCTCGGCGACGAACGCGTCACGGATGCGTCGACCCATGTCGGTCCGGATCGGGATATTCTGCAGGTTCGGGTCCGTCGAGGCGAGCCGACCCGTCGAGGCGACTGCCATCGAGAAACTGGTATGCACCCGGCCCGTTTCCGGATTGATCTGTGCCTGCAGCGCCTCCGTGTACGTGGAGCGCAGCTTCTGCACCTGGCGCCAGTCGAGCACCTTTCCGGCAATGTCGGATCCCGGGCCGGTGGCCAGTGCAGCCAGCCGTTCCAACTCGGTCACGTCGGTCGAATACTGGCCGGACTTGCCCTTCTTCCCGCCCGGCAGCCCCATCTCGTCGAACAGGATCTCCCCAAGTTGCTTCGGGCTGCCGATGGTGAAGCTTCGTCCAGCCAGTGCATGCAACTCGCCTTCCAGCCGCGCCATTTCCTGCGCGAACTCGGCCGAAAGGGCCGCCAGCGTGCCACGGTCGACCTTGACGCCGGCCATCTCCATGTCGGCCAGCACCGGCACCAACGGCCGGTCGCACCACTCGTAAGGTCGCGTCACCTGCTCCCGCCACAGCATGGGTTTCAGCCGTGCGTGAAGCCGGCAGGTCACATCGGCGTCCTCCGCTGCATAGGCGGTCGCCTGGTCGAGCGGCACCTCCGCGAACGAGACCTGTGCTCGGCCCTTTCCCGCCACTTCCGTGTAGCCGATCGGCTGGTGCCCGAAATGCCGGATTGAAAGCTCGTCCATGCCGTGGCCGTGCAAGCCGCCGCCGAGTGCGTAGGAAAGAAGCATCGTGTCGTCGAACGGCCGGATGTCGATGCCGAGCCGCCGCATCACGATGAGATCATATTTCAGGTTCTGGCCGATCTTGAGTGTTCCGGAATGCTCCAGGAGGGCCTTCAGCCTCGGCAGCACCAGCGCCGCCTCCAGCTGCTCGACCCGTTCCGACAACAGCCCCTCGCCCTTCACATGCGCAAGGGGAACATAGCAGGCCAGACCGGGGCCAACGGCAAGGCTGAACCCGACAAGTTCGGCGCGCATCGCATCGAGGCTGGTCGTCTCGGTGTCGAACGCCACCACGCCGCGCCGGAATGCCTCGTCCAGCCACCACTCCAGCCGATCGAGCCCCGTGACCGTCTCATAGCCGGCGGTATCGAACGGCGGCTCCTCCGGTGCGGCGTCTGCCTCCTGCGACTTCGGAATGTCGGCCGTGGCCGCTCGCCCGGCGTCGCCCAGCCGTCCGAGCAGCGAACGGAAGCCATGCCTTGCCAGAAACGGCGGCAGGCTTTCGGGCACTTCGGTCTCGTCCAGCCGCAACGCATCGAGCGGCGGCTCCAGCGGCACGTCCCGCTTCAGCTCCACCAGCCGCCGCGAAAGGCGGACGGCATCCGCATGCGCAAGCAGATTCTCCCGCAGCTTGGGCTGCTTCACCTCGGAGGCGGCTTCCAGCACGCTCTCGACATCACCATGTTGCAGCACCAGCCTTGCTGCTGTCTTGGGCCCTACACCGGGGACGCCCGGCACATTGTCCACGCTGTCTCCCATCAGCGCCAGCACCTCGGCGAGCTTGCCCGGCGGAACGCCCCACTTCTCCTCGACTTCAGCCTCGCCGAACCGTCGGTTCTGCATGGTGTCGAGCATGGTCAATCCGGGTCGTACAAGCTGCATCAGATCCTTGTCCGAAGACACGATGCAGACGGTCCAGCCGCGTCGCAGTGCCTCCTCGGCGTAGGAGGCGATGAGATCGTCTGCTTCGATGCGATCCTTTTCGATGCACGGCACGGCAAACGCCCGCACCGCATCACGGATGAGGGGGAACTGCGGCACCAGATCCTCGGGCGGATCCGGCCTGTTCGCCTTGTAGGCCGGGAACAGATCGTTGCGGAAACTCTCCTTGCCCGCATCTAGGATCACGGCGAGATAATCATCCTCGGGCGACTTCCGAGCCGCCTCGATCAGGTTCCACAGCATCGCCGTAAATCCGAACACGGCGCCAACCGGGGTGCCCTCCGGATCGGTCAGCGGCGGTAACCGATGATAGGCGCGAAAGATGAAGCCGGAGCCGTCGACCAGCGTCAGGTGGGGTGGCTTGGCCATGCTGGCCGCCTAGCCCGATGGCCGGGCAAAGGCGAGGGGCCGTCAAACAGTCCCGATCAGGGCTCTGCGCCGCCGGTCGAAACTCGACGGAATGTTCATGGCCTCGCGATACTTGGTGACGGTGCGCCGGGCGATGTCGTGGCCTTCCGCCTGCAACGCGCGCACCAGCTTGTCGTCCGACAAGGGTTTCAGCGGTTCCTCGGCCTCGATCAGTTCCTTCACCCGCGCCTTCACCACCGTTGCCGACACATCCTCGCCACCATCGGTTGAATGGATGGCATGGGTGAAGAATGTCCTGAGCTCCAGAAGGCCGCGCTCGCACATCATGGATTTGTTGGCGACCACCCGGCTCACGGTCGATTCATGCATCTCGATAGCATCTGCAAGCTGCCGCATGGTCATCGGCTTCAGGTGGGCGAAGCCCTGGTCGAAGAACGCCTCCTGGGACCGAACGATTTCCGTCGCCACCTTCAGGATCGTGTTCGCCCGCTGATCCAGCGCCTTCACCAGCCACTGCGCCTGCGAGACGCAGGAGGCGAGATACTGTCGCTCGGCCCGCGCACTCCCATTGCCATTGGCATGACTGGCATGGGCCTGCAGCACGGCCTGATATCGGCGGTTCACGATCAGCCTTGGCAGAGTGGCCGTGTTCAGTTCCACCTGCCACCCGCCGCGCGCCCGGCGGACGAACACATCGGGCACCACTGGCTGCATCCGTCCGCTCCCGTGGCGCAGGCCCGGCTTCGGGTCATAGCTGCGGAGCTCGACAAGCATGTCGGCAAAATCCTCGTCGTCCACGCCACAGATGCGCTTCAGCCGCTGCACGTCTCCCCGGGCAACGAGGTCGAGATTCGCGATCAGCGCCTGCATGCACGGATCATATCGGTCGGCCTCACGTGCCTGGATTGCAAGACATTCGGCCAGATTGCGCGCGCCCACGCCAGATGGTTCAAACGTCTGGATTGCCGCCAGAACTCGCTCGGCGACTGCCAGCTCGATGCCCAGCCGGTCGGCGATCTCCTCGATCGCGTCCGTCAGATATCCTGCCTCGTCCAGAAGCCCGATGATCTGGTGCGCGATGGCAAGGTCGATGCCCGAAAGTTCCTCGCCGGCCTGCCGCAGCAGGACATCCGCCAGCGACTCCGCATCTTCGCCAACGGAATCGATCGAGAATCCCTGTTCCTCGCCCGTTCCGCGGCCGCTGTCGGCAGCGCTGTCATGATGGAATCGTTCCTCGACATAGTCGACATCCAGTTCGTCCGCCGAAGGTGTCGAGTCCGATGCTCCGAGATCCTGGTCAAGGCTGTGCGGCGTGTCGTCGGTTTCGGAAACAGGCGCACTTTCCCGGTCGCCGTCGGGCCCGGCCGGGCGGTCATCATCGGCCAGTTCCAGAAGCGGGTTGCGCTCCAGCTCGGCGTTGATCTCGGCCTCAAGTTCCAGATTGGTCAGCGCAAGAAGTTTGATGGCCGCCTGAAGTTGTGGCGAAATGACCAGCGTCTGGCTGGTGCGCAGGTCAAGCCGGGGGCCGAGCGCCATGCCGCCCCTCAGAGCGAAAAGTCCTCGCCGAGATAGACCCGGCGAACCGTCTCGTCCTCGACCAGCGCGCCAGGGCTGCCTTCAAACAGCACGCGGCCATCGTAGATGATGCAGGCCCGGTCCACGATATCCAGCGTCTCGCGCACATTGTGGTCGGTGATCAGCACGCCGATGTCCCTGTCGCGCAGGTGCGAGACAAGAGAGCGGATGTCCGCAATCGAGATCGGATCGATTCCGGCAAAGGGCTCATCCAGAAGCATGATGGACGGGTCGGCGGCAAGCGCGCGCGCAATCTCGCATCGGCGACGTTCACCACCGGAAAGCGCAAGCGCAGAGGCATCGCGCAACCTGCCGATGTTGAACTCGGCCAGGAGGGTCTCCAGCCGGTCCTCGCGGCGGGCACGGTCCGGTTCGGAAATCTCGAGCACGGAGCGGATGTTCTCCGCCACCGTCATTCCCCGGAAGATCGAAGCCTCCTGCGGAAGATAGCCCAGACCCAGAGCCGCGCGTCGGAACATCGGCAGCGGCGTGATGTCAACGCCATCGAGCAGGATCCGCCCCTCGTCGACCGGGATGAGGCCCATGACGGCGTAGAAGCATGTCGTCTTGCCGGCGCCGTTCGGCCCGAGGAGCCCCACCACCTCGCCACGGTTCACGGAAAGCGACACGTCGCGAAGCACCACCTTGGTGCCATAGGCCTTGCCGATGGAAATCGCGGCAAGCCCGCGCGCGGGCGCCTCCGCCGGGGCGATCGACTCCGGCCGGGCATCCGTCTCCGTATCCGGCAACGTGGCGAGCTTCGCGTCCAGCCCCTCACTCCTCTCATGCCATGTCTGCGGCCCGCAGCCCGCCGAACCACAGTTGGCGCGCTATTTGCTGGCAAACGGTCCAGGACGGCATAGCCGAGCGCCACCGGTGCCGCAACCGAACAGGTCCGGAACGGACGTGGCAACAGCGAACTTTCCGGCAAGGTCTCAAGTGGCGAGCGTTTTCGGACTGTCGCGCAAAGGCCAGCGGCCGGGGTTGCCCCCGGCCGCATTCAAAACGCCGTGACGGCAGGTTCAGACACTGTAATACATGTCGAACTCGACCGGCGCTGGCGTCATTTCCCAGCGCTGGATCTCCTCCATCTTCAGCTCGATATAGGCGTCGATCTGGTCGCTGGAGAAGACGTCCCCCCGTGTAAAGACCGCCCGGCCCTTGTCGAGCGCCGCCACTGCCTCGCGCAATGACGCGGCCACGGTCGGCACTTTCTTCAGTTCCCGCGGTGGCAGGTCGTAAAGATTCTTGTCCATGGGCTGGCCCGGGTGGATCTTGTTCTCGATGCCGTCGAGGCCGGCCATCAGCAGCGCCGAATAGGCAAGATAGGGATTGGACGTGGCGTCCGGGAAGCGCACCTCCACCCGCTTTGCCTTGGCCGAAGTCCCGTAGGGGATCCGGCAGGAGGCCGAACGGTTGCGGCTGGAATAGGCCAGGAGCACCGGGGCCTCGAAACCTGGCACGAGCCGCTTGTAGCTGTTGGTGGTCGGGTTGGTGAAGGCGTTGATGGCCTTGGCATGCTTGATGATGCCGCCGATGAAGTAGAGCGCGGTGTCGGAAAGCCCGGCATAACCTTCGCCCGCGAACAGCGGTTTGTCGCTCTTCCAGATCGACAGATGGGTGTGCATGCCCGAGCCATTGTCGTCCTTGATCGGCTTGGGCATGAACGTCGCCGTCTTGCCATAGGCCTGGGCCACCATCTGCACGACATATTTGTAGACCTGCATCCGGTCTGCGGTCTGCACCAGGGTTCCAAACTCCAGACCGAGCTCATGCTGGGCGGCCGCGACCTCGTGGTGATGCTTGTCGCACGGCAGGCCCATTTCCAGCATCGTCGAGATCATCTCGCCGCGGATATCCATGGCGGAATCGACGGGCGGGACAGGAAAGTAGCCGCCCTTCGCACGCGGCCGATGCCCCAGATTGCCCTCCTCATAGGCCCTGCCCGAGTTCGTTGGCAGCTCCACATCGTCGATGCTGTAGGAGCCGCCGGAATAGCCGACCTGGAAGCGGACATCGTCGAACACGAAGAACTCGGCCTCGGGGCCGACATAGGCGGTGTCACCGATGCCGGTGGACTTGAGATACGCCTCGGCGCGCTTGGCTGTGGAGCGCGGGTCGCGCTCATAGCCTTCGCCGGTGGCCGGTTCGAGGATGTCGCAGAACAGGATCAGCATCGGCGTTGCCGAAAACGGATCGATGTAGTGCGCGTCGAGATCCGGCTTCAGGATCATGTCGCTCTCGTTGATTACCTTCCAGCCGGCGATCGACGAGCCATCGAACATGAAGCCATCAACAAGATTGTCCTCGTTGATCGCGCGCCGGGCCATGGTGAGATGCTGCCATTTGCCCCGAGGGTCGGTGAAGCGGAGATCAACCCACTCGATCTCCTTGTCCTTGATGAGCTTGAGAATGTCCTTGGGGGTGTTCGGCATTGGTCATGGCCTTCCTTGTCTGGCTGGTAAAATCGGGTCAGATCGCGTCCTGGTCGCGTTCGCCGGTGCGGATGCGGATGGCCGTTTCGACCGGGGTTACGAAAATCTTGCCGTCGCCGATCCTGCCTGTTCGCGCGGCATTGGCAATCGCTTCCACAACCCGATCCACCTGGCCATCATCGACAACCACCTCGAGACGCACTTTCGGCAGGAAGTCGACGATATACTCGGCGCCGCGATAGAGTTCCGTATGGCCCTTCTGGCGGCCAAAGCCTTTCGCCTCGGTCACAGTGATTCCCGAGACGCCGATCTCGTGCAGCGCCTCTTTCACCTCATCGAGCTTGAACGGCTTGATGATCGCCTCAACCTTTTTCATCGGCCTGATCCTCCCGTGGCGGCGGCGCGCCGTGCCCGCTCTCGTGTCGAAGGGCGCCACGACGGCCGTCGTGACGCAATAGCTACCGGCATGAGCAGCTACGTTGCAAACCACGTGCCAATCCCTTCGTGCCGGAGGGCGGTCCGGAAAGATGGCGTGCCCTGCCCAAAACGACGGCAAGCTGACCAAGAATCGGGCATCGCCGTTCCGAACCTACGGACACGGGTTTGGCTCAGACGCGGCGGCGGGTCTCGCGTCGCTGGGGTTGCTCGGGGGATATTTCCTGCTCCGCCTCGGCGGACTGGGTCTCCGCTGGTCCGCCATTGGCAATGCGCACGGCCAGCAGGCGATCCATTTCGCCGCGGAACCGCACGAGATCCTGGCCGGCCAGCACCGGCCCCTGCACCAGGAGCCGGTTGGAGCGCGGGTCGATCGGCTGGCCGTTGCGGATCACCTCATAATGAAGGTGGGGTCCAGTCGACATGCCGGTGGAGCCGACGGCGCCAATCCGCTGCCCCTGGTTCACCTGCTGGCCCACACGCACATCCATGCGGGAAAGGTGCGCGTATCGAGTCACGATCCCGCGCCCATGATCGATGTCGATCATGTTCCCATAGCCGCCACCCCATCCGGCGCGAACCACACGTCCTCCAGCCGACGCCAGCACCGGTGTGCCGGTCGGTGCGGCAAAATCCACGCCGCGATGCAGCCGGGAGAAGCCCAGGATCGGATGTGTTCGCATCCCGAAGCCGGACGAGAGCCGGGCTCCATCGACGGGAGTCCGCATCAGTCCCTGGCGTGCGGAATTCCCGTCATCGCGGAAAAACTCGCCGCGCGGCCCCCACCGCATCAGCCGGATCTTGCGGCTGCCATTCTGCAGCCCGGCATAGAGAAGCCGGCCCATCTCGGCTTCGCCCGTTTCCGCGCGGCGATGCTCGATGATGATGTCGAACCTGTCACGCGCGCCGACTTCGCGCTGGATGTCGAGAACGAAGCCGATCTGCCGCAGATAGTCGGCAAGGACGCTCGCAGGGACCCCGGCAGCACGCGCAGATCGGTGCAGCGAGCGCCCGACCTGGCCCTGGATGCGCAAGGGCGTGTCATCGACCGCGATCGGGATGCGCACCAGCCGGAGATTGCCATCGTCCGCCCGAACCACTTCCAGCCGAAGGTCGAACGCCGCTCGAAATGCCAGATGCTCCAGTGGACGGGGAACACTTCGTGTTTCCCGCCTGCCCATCACCAGCTGCAACTCGGTGCCGCCCGTCAGGCTTCGGGGATTCACCGCGCCCGATACCAGCGCGAGCACCGTATCGGCATCCTCGCGGGACAGGCCGGCACGCCGCAGCGCTCCCGCCATGCCGTCACCCCCGACCCGCGCAACGAGCTCGATCCGTGGCCGCTCCGGCGGCTCTGCAAGCCTGGTCACCGCCCGCGTCGGCGGCATGGTCCGCCCAGTGGCGCTGCCGAGGCCCATCGGCTGGATTGCGTCCGCAAGCCGCTCGGTCCGCGCCTCGCCGGAGAGGGGCGCCGGAGCAACCCCGGGGAGAACCGGCACCTGGCTGACGAGCGACACGCCGGCGCCCATGAGAACGAGAAGCGTGACGAGTCCGCGCCACCAATGGCCAGACCCGATGGCATGGCCGAGGTCGACGGCCAGCTCCCCGCCGGCAAGCCTGTCCGCCAGCGCCTGCGCACGCCCTGCCAGCAGCCGCTCGCCACGGCCGGACTTCGCCCGCCGTGGAATGCCGGCAGCCGTCCATGTGGCGGCGGGTGCCAGCGTTGCCACTACCGGCCCACCTTGCAGTCGCGCGGAACTCTCAATGCTTGCATTCGTTCAGGATACGGCACGGATCCGCGAAGCCTCACCGGTTCAGCCTTGCGCCCGACACCGATGACCGGGTGAAAATGGCCGGATTTCTGCGCACAAACATCCCCCGCCCGAAACCGGGATTCAGGGATGAATCAAGAGCTTGCCCGGGTCAATCGAAATCCGGTCAGAAGATTCTCCGGCCTGCGACGGCCTGTGCTGCTGGTGCGACGAACCGAGCGCAAGGTGCGGGCGTTGAATCATCGCCACACGTCGGGCCTTGGCCCTTGTCTGTCACAAAACCACAGCTTGCGCTCATTGGATGTGAATGGCACAAGATGTGGGAGGATATGGCGTGCTGACCGGCCTGATTGCCGCACCGGCCCCCGCAAGGCGCAGACCCTTGGCGCTGCTGCTGCTTCTCCCCATCTTCTCGTGCATGACAGCGGTTCCTTCCGCAGAGACCACCGCCCGGTGACGGCACTGCGGGCCCAGCTGACCGCAGTCCTCGGGCCGACCAACACCGGCAAAACCCATCTCGCTGTCGAGCGCATGTGCGCCCATTCCGGAGGTGCCATCGGCTTTCCGCTCCGTCTCCTCGCCCGCGAGGTCTACGACCGTGTGGTCGCGCTCAAGGGCCGGAATCAGGTCGCGCTGGTAACCGGCGAAGAGCGCATCGTGCCGCCGTCGGCGCGCTATTTCCTCTGTACTGCGGAAAGCCTGCCGACAGACCGCGCCTTTCCGTTTCTAGCCATCGACGAGGGGCAGATGGGTGCGGACCCGGATCGCGGCCATGTGTTCACCAACGCGATGCTGCACATGCGCGGCACGGCCGAAACGATGATCCTGGGATCGGAGACATTGCGGCCACTGGTCCGCCGCCTTCTCCCGGATGCCGCCATCGTGTCGCGCCCGCGATTCTCCCGCCTGTCCTATGTGGAACCGCGCAAGCTGTCGCGCCTGCCCCCGCGCACCGCAGTGGTCGCCTTCACGGCCGCCGACGTCTATGCGCTTGCGGAGATGCTGCGGCGCCACAAGGGCGGGGCGGCGGTCGTCATGGGGGGGCTTTCGCCCCGAACCCGGAACGCCCAGGTGGCCATGTATCAGTCAGGCGAGGTGGACTTTCTCGTCGCCACCGACGCGATCGGCATGGGCCTGAACATGGCGCTCGATCATGTGGCCTTCGCTTCGCTTGCCAAGTTCGATGGCCGCCGCCACCGCCGGCTCTCGCCGGCAGAGCTTGCACAGATCGCCGGCCGGGCCGGCCGCCACCAGCGCGACGGCAGCTTTTCCACCCTGATCTTTGCCGAGGGCCACACGCCCGAACTTTCGCCGGAACAGGTGATGGCCATCGAGGCGCACGAGTTTCAGCCCCTGACAGGCCTCATGTGGCGCAATGCCCGGCTCGATTTCGCCTCGCTGCACCGGCTCATCATGAGCCTCGACGCCCGGCCGTCCGCGCCCGAACTGGTGCGCGGCGAAGACGCGGTCGATGTCGCTGTCCTGAAATTGCTCGCCGGCGAGCCTTGGGTGATGGAGCGCGCCCACGGGCGTGAGGCCTGCATGCGCCTCTGGGCCGCCTGCGGCCTTCCCGATTATCGCAAGACAGGTGCCGCGGCGCATGCGCGGCTGGTCGGACGTGTGTTCCGCCATGTCTCCGAGGGCGACGGCCACTTGCCCGACGAATGGATCCGGTCCGAGCTTGCCGTCCTCGACAATGTCGCCGGCGACATCGGCACCCTTTCAGACAGAATCGCGGCGGCCCGCACATGGACCTACATTGCCCACAGGCCTGACTGGCTCGGTGATCCCCATGCCTGGGCAGAGCGCGCGCGACAGGTCGAGGACAAGCTGTCCGACGCCCTGCATCAACGCCTGCTGCAGAAGTTCGTTGACCGGCGAACATCGGTGCTGTTGCGCGAGCTGCGCCTGAAAGATCCGGATCTCGCGGTGGAGGTGGATCCGGACGGCGCCGTCGTGGTCGACGGCATCATCATCGGCACGCTCTCGGGCTTCGCCTTCACGCCGGATCCGGCGGCCCGCGCCGGCGAGAAGAAGCTTCTCCTTGCAGCTGCAGAGCGGCGGCTGACCCGCGAACTGGCGCGGCGGGCGCGCGCCCTTGCCGACGCGCCCGATTCCGCGTTCGCGCTCGGTTTCGATGGAGCCATGCCCCCACGGATCCTCTGGGACGGCACGCGCGTCGCCCATCTTCGCCGCGGCCGCGATGCGCTCAATCCGCGCATCGAGCTCGACCGCTCGATGCACATGCTCGATCCACAGCTTCGTGGCGCGGCTGAGGAGCGCCTTGGACGCTGGTTCCGGGACAGCCGGCGACGGCATCTCGCAGCGCTGGACCGGGTCGAGGCCCTCGCCCCCGCCCTGTCGCCGGCAGCGCG
>JBKBXK010000041.1:0-4010 GCA_046314095.1 Thermaurantiacus sp.
GTGGCCGGCACGCGCAAGTGCCGCGAGCCGCCCGGCGAACTCCTCACCCTCGGCGCTCGCATATTGCGCACCGATCGATCCCGAAACCGTGCCGACAGGTGTCTCCAGCCGTTTGGCAGCAAGCCGGCCGCCGATCACGCGCCCCTTGTCGAACAGGCGGACGGCGATACCTGCTTCGGAAAGCTCTGCTGCTGCTGCGCAGCCCGCAACTCCTGCTCCGATAACCGCCACGGATGTTCCGGCACTGCCCACGTCCGGCCTCTGCCAGCGCAAGGATGAATCGCCAAGGAACGAGCCGATGCCCGCGGTGCAAGCCCTCAGCCCTCGCGGCGACCTTCCTCGTCGTACTGCGCGCTTGTCGGCGCCTCGACGACCGGCGGCCGTCGCCGTCGGCCTTCGTGCCGAAAGCCGAGAACGAAGGCGAGGATCGTGGCCACAGCCGGAAACAGATCCTCGCGGATCTGCGTGCCCACCCGCCCGGTGTAGTAGAGCGCGCGCGCAACCGACGGATAGGACAAGGTCATCACGCCATGCTCGACTGCAAGCTCCCTGATGACTTCGGCCAACAGGCCGCGCCCCTTGGCCAGGATGACGGGCGCCGCATCCGCCTCCGGCCGGTAGCGCAAGGCCACGGCGAAGTGGGTGGGGTTGGTGACAACCACCGTTGCTTCTCCCACGGCTCCGCTGCTCGCGCGCCGCATCATCTCACGCGCCGCCCGCCGCTGTGCCGCCTTCACTTCCGGCCGGCCCTCCGTGTCCTTCAGCTCGTCCTTCAGTTCCTGTCGGGTCATGCGCAGGCGCTCGAGCCACTGGAAGAGTTGCACCGGAAGGTCGCCCGCGGCGATGATGACCAGCCCAAGGGAGAGGCCGCCGAACAGGATCAGGCCGCGCTGAACCGATGCCGAAAGTCCCTGCTCCAGGGGCATTGAGGAGAGCGCCAGATACTCCGCGAGGCCGCCCCAGAGGATCCAGCCCGCCATGCCGATGATCAGGACCGCCTTGGCCAGCGCCTTGACGAGCTCGACCAGTCCCTTCTTGCCGAACATGCGGCCCAGCCCCTTCATCGGGTTCATGCGCTCGGGTTTCGGGACGAGAAGGCCGGGGGAAAGACCGATGCCCCCCGTCAGTGCCTGGCCGGTGAGGACGGCGGCGGCAACCATGGCGGCGAGCATGAACAGCGGAAACAAGAGCGGGCCGAGAAAGGCGAGCACCAGATCGACAACGGCGCTCGCAACCGCCTCGCCGGCCGGCATCGAGAAAATGCGGGCCGCGCCAAGCCGGAACCCGGCGGCCAGGTCGCCGGCGAACATCATGAGCCACAGCGCGCCGGCGAGCGCGCTCATTGCATTTCCGAGTTCGCGCGAGAACAGGCGGTCGCCCTTGTCCTCTGCCTGCTTGCGCCGACGTTCTGTTGGCGCTTCGGTCTTTTCCTGGCCGGACTGCGCCTCAGCCAAGGAGCACCTCGGCGGCGCTACCCTGCAGAAACAACAGGGCCCGGGCGAAACTGTCGGCGAGGCCCGGAAGCGCGAAGGGCAAGCCGACCAGCGTCACCAGCAGCATCATCGGGAAACCGACGGAGAAAAGGTTGAGCTGGGGAGCGGATTTGGCGGCGACTGCAAGCGCGATATTGAGGAGGAGGAGCGCGACGCCGAGCGGCAAGGCCGCCAGCAGCCCGCTCGCCAGTGCAAACCCACCCCAGCCAAGGATTTGCCACAGCCGCGCCGGTTCGAGAAGCGCTCCGGCTGCCGGCAGGGCGCGATAGCTTTCCACCAACACCTGGAACAGCAGCAGATGCCCGCCGCCAGCCAGGAACAGGCTCCACATCAGAAGCGCAAACATGGTCGAAAGCATGGTCTGCGGCGGCCCGTCGCCAGCCACCGCCTGCGCAAAGCCGAGCCCCATCGCCTGTGCCAGCCACTCGCCCGCGACCTGTGCGGCCGCAAAGGCCGCGTGCAGGAACACGGCCGCGACCGCGCCGATCAGAAGCTCCGCACCGATTGCAAGCAACCCTGCGAGGCTGAGGAGATCCTCGGGCGGTTCTGGCGCGTTCGGAGTGCCGAGCACCAGGAAGCCGACCGCAGCGGCAATGCCGATGCGAACCCGGACGGGGATCAGCTGGCCGCCAAGAGCCGGCAAGAGGGCAAGCGCTGCACCGGTCCGGAGCGAAGCGAATGTCAACTCGAGCAGAAACCGCTCAGGTGCCGCAACCGCCGCCGTGATCAGCTCCATGGCGCCGCCCCGCAGCCGAGCGTCAGCGGGCCATGGCGGGAATGGTGGCCATCAGCTCCTGGGTGAAGTCCATCAGGAGGCCGCCTGTCATCCCGCCGAACAGCAGGATGGCCAGCAGCACTCCGACCAGCTTGGGCACGAAACTGAGCGTTACCTCGTTTACCGAGGTTGCAGCCTGCACCAGCCCGACCACCAGGCCGATGGCGAGCGCGGGAATCAGCGCCGGCATGACCGCCATGACCAGCACAAACAATGCGCGGGCGGCGCTGTCGTAAAGTATTGCCTCGCCCACAATCATCCTCCGCCGGAGAAACTGGCGGCAAGCGAGCCCATCACAAGTGCCCAGCCATCAACCGCCACGAACAGCATCAGCTTGAAGGGAAGCGCGATCATGATGGGTGAAACCATCATCATGCCAAGCGCCATCAGCACGCTTGCAACCACCAGATCGATGATGAGGAAAGGGAGGAAGAGCAGAATCCCGATCTGGAACGCTGTCTTGAGTTCGGACGTGGCGAAGGCCGGCATCAGGACCCGCATCGGCACGTCTTCTGGCGAGGCGAAGGGGCCGACGCCGGCAAGGTCGGCGAACAGCTTCAGGTCGGCCGTGCGCGTGTTGGCCATCATGAAGCCATGCAGCACATCCCCGGCGCGGCCGATGGCGACCTCGGCAGGGATGCTGTCCGCAGCCCAGGGCTGGAGGGCAGCTGCGTTGATGTCTGCAAGCGCCGGTTGCATCACGAAGAAGGTCATGAAGAGGGCAAGACCGACCAGCAGCTGGTTGGGTGGCGCCTGCTGGAGGCCGATCGCCTGCCGCAGAATGGCGAGCACGATCACGATGCGCAGGAAGGCGGTCATCATCAGCACGATCGATGGCAGCACGGTGAGCAGCGCCATCAGGATCAGCACTTGCAGCGACAGCGACAGGGCGCCCCTGCCAACGCCTTCCTCCGCCAGCGCCGACAGTCCGCCGAGCAGGCTGTCGCCTTCCCCGGATTCCGTGATCGGAGCGGGTAGCGCCTCCTGCGCCAGCGCGGGGCTACCGGTGATAAGCAGAGCCGCGAGGCCCGCAAGAAGGATCAGGAGATGCCGGTCAAGCAGGCGGATCATGCTGCATCCTCCCCGTTGCATCCGCAGAGTCTGCAGGCGGTGACTGCCGCACGAGGAGCTGGAACCCCTGCGGCGCGACACCGACGAGCAACTCCTCGCCGCGGAACCGGACAACCGCGAGCCGAAGTGCAGGCGCGACGCCCTTGATTGCCACAACGTCGAGCGCGGGCCGTTCGCCCGCGGCCCCGGAAGAGACGGCCCGCTGCCACGGGACCGTGCCCACCGCTCCGGGAAGCCCGGGCAGCGGCAGCCAGCCCCGCCGCGCAGCGAGAAGAATGCCGACAGCCAGCATCAGGATCAGCGGCAGCGCGACAGCGATGCGGAGCAGAAAGTCGCCGATCATGCGCCCGGATCTTCCAGCGCCACGATTCGAACGCCGAAGCGCTCGCCCACGGCCATGATCTCGCCGGTTGCAAATGGCCGCCCGTTCACCAGGATTGAAACGGGTTCGTCCACCAGACTTTCGAGGTCGAACAGCTGGCCGGGCTCGACCTCGAGCAGCTCGCCCAGCGGGAGCGTCGTCCGCCCAACTTCAACTGAAACCGTCACCTCGATGCTGGCGAGGTGTGGCGGGATGGCGCCGGCTCCCGTGCGCCCCGTCGTTCTACCGGCCCCGGTGGAGCTCTCGCCGGCGCGCCCCGGTGCGAAATCCTCCGCCCTGGGGCGCGCAC
>JBKBXK010000041.1:4020-12480 GCA_046314095.1 Thermaurantiacus sp.
GGAGCCGCCCGCCTCCTTGGTGGGACGGCCGTCGTCTGGCGCCCCATCGGGCTTTGGCATGAACGCCTCGAACACGGCCGGGTCGGGCATGCCATCGGGGTCGCCCATCATCTCGGCCACGGGATCCTCGCCGTCCACCGCCATCGAGACTGCGATTCCGGCTGGCCCATCGGGACCGCGCGCCCGGCCTTTCGCCGCACTGGCGCGACCCGGCTTCAGCCCCTTGGGTGGGATTGCGTTCATTGGCCCTCCTCCTCCCCATCGGAAAATGTCGCCGGCCGCCCCCCGAGCGCAGTGGATGGAAGGGCGGCGATCGCGGCGCCGCCCGACATCAGCCGGAGCTGCCGCGGCCTCCGGATTGGCAGGATATCGCCTGGTTTCAGACAGCTTACGGCCGCTATCGGAAGCCTCAGCTCGGCAATCTGCAGCGTAATCCCCAGCTCTGTCTGCCGAGCCAGCAGTTCGGCCCGGCGCCGCCAGCTCGGATCGCGATCCGGCGGCTCGCGCGGGGGTGCAGGCGGCGCGGCACCTTCCGCAGCGGCAGTTGAAGGCGCGCGTTCGGCTGGCCGGAGCCAGATCAGGCCCTCCGCCTCAGGAAGGCTGAGGAGAAGCGCCTGGGCATTCTCTCCGTCTGGCGCCGTGGTCGGCTGCTCGGCCATGTCCGTGCGCAGCTCGCCTCGTGCGCCCGCGCGCACGAACGCCTCGCGCAGCGCTTCTGACACGAGCTTTCGCAGCGCCTGCCAGCTTGCCGATCGCGTGCCGGGCGTTGGGCCGGAAACTTCGCCGGCCGCGGCCCCGAACATGCGCGCTGCAAGCGGGCCCGAGATCGTGGCATCAAGCTCAAGTCGCAGGGCCGCAGACCCATCGTGGAGGATGCAAAGCGGCAGCGGCTCCGGCGCGTTCCCGTTTAATGGCGCAGCGCGTGCCGGTTGCGTTGTCATGCCAAAGCCGAGGCTTCGCGCCAGTTCCGGTCCGGCCTGGGCAGCGAGATCCGCAAGCGAAACGGAGAAGGGCAGGGCGATGGACCGCGGGCTCGCCTCGGCTTCTGGCAAGGATTGGCCGAGCGCGCGCGGCCATGCCATCGGCCGCGCCTCCTTCCGTGCCCCGCCTGCCCGCATCATTGGACCACGAAACTGGTCAGGAAGACATCGTCGATCCCGGCGATGCCACTCTTGCGCTGCAACAGGTCGTTGATGGCGATCCGGATCCGGCGGGTTAGGTCATCGCGCCCGCCCGGCGCATTCAGCTGGGCCTCCGTCGTCGTGGCCAACTCGTTCAGCACCACCGAGATGATCGCCAGGCGATGCCGCTCAACGGCATCCAGGACAGGCTTGCCGCCATGGGTGGAGACAGCAATCCGGATCTGGATGAACCGGCCGGTATCCCGCATGTTGGAGGTGAAATTGTTGTCGATCTCCAGATACTCGAGCGGCGCCACCCGTGGCGTTGCGCGAGGCCGCTGTGCCATCGCCGCGCCGTCATCGGTGGATGCCGCGGGTGCGCCACCCGGCAGAAGCTGCGGTGCAAACATGGCCACACCAAGCCCGCCTCCGACGCCGATCACCAGCGCAAGGAGCGGCAGAAGCAGCTTCAGAAGTCCACCCTTCTTCTTGGGCGGGCCGGAGTCCTCGGCAACGATGCCGCCGGCCGGTGCTGCGTCAGCCATGGAGCGCCTCCTCACGGGTGTCGCCACCAACCGCCGCGCGCGCAGAGCTGATCATGAGCGGCCGCATCTCAGGCCAGCCTGTCCACCCGCGTACGGGCGATGCCGGCTGTGGGCTGAGGGACGGGATCGGCAGCAGACCGTTGGCCTGATACTCCGGATATCCGCCCCGTCTTTTCGTCATCATTCCACCCATCTCTGCGTGCCTCCGCGTCGCTGGCCGATTGGCGTTCGGGGTGGGCGTCAGGTCTGCGCCCTTCGTTGCCCTTGCTCTCAGATTCTCCGGCATCACGCTCACGTGCCAGCCTCTCTGCCAGTCCTCCGTCTTGCTCGCGCCGCATCTCCCGGCCGCCCGGGTCGGGTGTCGCCGAGAGCGCTGCCGCTCCCGCATCATTCCGGCCCGCCTCGGCGCTTACTCGCCCTGCGCCAGGTTCCTGTGCCCGTGAACTGCCGCTGACTTCCACGTGAAGCGCATCCAGTTCGGCACCGACCGCGGCGAGGTCGTCTCGCAAGCGGCCCCTTTCGGCGGCGATCCGCCCGGCAAGTTCTGCCGTTTCAACCCCGACCCGAACCTCGAAGCGGGTGGAGGTGCTGGCGCTGATTTCGAGATCTGTTACCGGCCCGCCCTCGAGGGTGGGAAGGGTTGCCACTGGTCCGCCGGCAGAAAGGCGAAGCGCGCCTTGGTCCAGGCGCCCTGGCGCAGCGGCTGTGTCAGCGGGCATCCGTTTTGGCACCAGTTCGGAGGTGCCGATGCTAAAGTTCTGAGCGGCAGTGACGGTGGGGCGCCCCTTGCTTCGCTCTGGTGTCAAATCCCCATCCCCCCTGGCCGCCTGCTCCTGCCCATCACGCGCGGTGGCGCCCATAGCGGCGGCTGTCTGCTGCGGGATTGGACGGCCCGACACAGCGGCGCCGATAACCGTCACCTTCGGGCCCCCCTCCACCACAGGCGGCAGAAGGGGAGGCGTCTTCATTGGTTCGGCGGCAGCGCGGGTGGCCGGCAAGGGCGGAGCATTTTTTGGTGTCGGCGTTTGGACATCATCCTCGACTGTGCGCCCCGGCAGGCCTCCGGGACGGCCGACTTCCGTTGCGTCGGGGGTCAGCGTGGGCGGTTCCTCCATCTCCGGGAGGTGCGCCGGCTCCGGGCTCGGCGCAGGTCGGTTGTCGTCGATGAGACGTGGCGGTGGCGCCTCCAGTGAGGCCGTGGGCCCCAGAGGATCCGGCAGGCCAAGAGCGAGAAATGCAAGGCCCTGCGAGTCTTGTCCGGCCACGGCCGGCATTCCCGAGGCCGACCCAGTCCCGCCCGGCACCGCTTCGCCTGTCAGCACGTCGAGGAGCCCCTCAAACGACAGCGTTTCTGGCTGTTCGGGCCGGGCCATGCGATGCTGTGCGGCGCGCCCCGGAGTTGCAATGCTGGCGATGGGCTGGGCTGTCATCCCCGGTTCCTTCTTCGTGTCACGGGCGCTGCATCCTCGTGTCTCTGCTCGACGGAGCGTGCGGCCAGCATTCTGGCGGCGATGGTGCGTTCGGCGACCCGCTCTGCCCTGGCGCTCGCAATCGCGAGTTGTCGCTCGGCAGCCCGCCGCTCTGCGACCGACACTTCCAGGCGTTGACGGGCTATCACCTCGACTTCGCGCAGCATGGCGCGAAGCTGTGCTGCGGCGCACAGTGCGGACGCGCTCGTTCGGCCGGTTTGGGTACTGGCAACGAGGCTGCCTACGCGCTGCACCCGCGCGGCCGCGTCGGCGGCTGTACCGACACTCTGGGCAAAACGGCGGCGGGCGCTTTCCGCCACGGCCTGACGCATGGCGAGAAGCCGTTCCAGGCGCTTGAGGCGGGCCTGCGGCGTCATGCGCCCCACCCTTCCATCAGCGCCACGACAGACGCCCTGAAATCTGCAGTCTCGTCTGGCGCCTGCGCCAGAAATTGTTCCATCGCCGGGGCGCGGGCGAGTGCCCGATCGAGCTCGGGATCGGCGCCGGGGGTGTGGGCGCCCATCGACACGAGGTCGCGGCTCGCCTCCACCAGAGCGACGTCGCGGCGCAGCGCACGCGCGGCGGCAGCATGTTCGGGCGTGATGCACTCCGCCATGGTGCGGCTGACCGAATGCGCGAGGTCGATTGCCGGGAAGCGCCCTCGGGCGGCGACCTCCCGCGACAGCAGGATGTGCCCGTCGAGCACCCCCCGGGCCGCGTCGGCAACCGGATCGGCAAGCAGATCGTCGCCCTCGGCCAAGACTGTCAAAACAGCCGTGATCGCGCCGCCGGTGCGCGCATCGATACCCGCGCGCTCGACAAGGCGCGGCACGATGGCCAGCGCGGAAGCCGGATAGCCTTTCTGACCGGGTGGCTCCCCCACGGCGAGACCGATCTCCCGCTGCGCGTGGGCAATGCGCGTCAGGCTGTCCACGAGCAGGAGAACACGCAGCCCGCGTGCCCGCAGGGCCTCGGCCATGGCCATGGCTGCAAGTGCGCCGCGGATGCGCAGCGGCGCCGCCTGGTCTGCCGGGACAGCGACAATGGTGGTTCGTGGGCGGATATGCTGCGGGAGAGCCGCCATGAAGGCGGAAATCTCGCGGCCGCGTTCGCCGACGAGCGCAGCCACCACCGCATCCGCAGCAGTGCCCCGCACGATCTGCTGCATCAGCATCGATTTGCCGACGCCAGTGCCCGCCATCAGCCCGATTCGCTGCCCGGCGCCAAGGGTCAGCAGGGCATCGATGGCCCGCACACCGGTGGGAAGCGCCTCGTTGACGTCGGCACGTGCCAAGGGCGGAACCGGCCGGCCGGCCAGAGGCCACGCAATGCCTCGCGGTTCCGGCCCGCCGTCAAGCGGCCGGCCAAGGGCATCGACAACCCGCCCAAGCAAAGACGGACCCGCCGCGACGCTGTCGACTGGATCCTCAAGGACGAGGCGGGCACCGGGCGCGATCCGTCCATGCTCCAGCGCCATCAGCAGCAGCCGGGCATCGCGAAACCCGACCACCTCGGCTGCCACGGGGCCGTCGTTGCCAATGGCCCGGGCAAGCGCGCCTCGGGGCGCGTCGAGTCCTTCGGATTCCATCAGCATGCCGTCGAAGGCGCGCACGCGGCCAGCGCGCTCGGCAAACGGTTTGCACGCGGCAATGGCAGCGCGCGCCTGCCGCGCCCGAGCATCGAAGTGGTCGAGGGCAGCGCTCATTCCTGAAGCCCTTCGGCGAGGCCGCGGGCAAGACAGGCGAGGCGATGCTCGATCCGCGCCATCGCCACCCCGGCGCCCACTTCAGCATGCACCTCGCCCGCGGGCAGCGTGCTGTCGGTCGCGATCGTCCATCCGTCGGGGACCGCCAGTTCCACGCGTGCGGCGTCGTCTGGCGACAGCCGCAGCGTGCCCGCGCCATGGTCAGCGAAGGCTGCCAGCGCTTCCGCGCCGAGACTGGCAAGCGCATCGGGCGGAAGGGTCGGCGTGGCGCCCAGAACGGCCCGAAGCGCCCCCATGATGAGCTCGCCAAGCTGCTCGGCGGCAGCGCGAAGGGTGGCGTCGGCCCGAGCCTCGACGGCTGCGGCCCGGAGGCGCCATTCGGCTTCCCGCCTTTCCATTTCTGCCAGCCAGTAGCTTTCGGCATCAGCCGCAATTCGCGACTCGGTTTCTGTCACCGCCACGGCAACCGCAGCCGCAACCTCGGCTGAACAGTCTGGCGGCGGCAGGTCGGCCGCTTGCGGGTGCGCGCGAATGCCCAGAAGTGCAGCCAACGGTGGCGCCTTGTTCTGGCGGTCGCCTGCCCACGCGTCAGACATAGGCTGGCCCCTTGCCGGGCAGGCTGAGGGCGCCTTCGGCGGCCAGCCGGCGTGTCGCGGCCGCTATTGCCTTCTGGGCGGCCTCTGCATCCTCGATCTTGACCGGCCCGCGGGCGTCGATCTCGTCTTCAAGCGCCTGCGCCGCGCGCGCCGGCATCGCGGACAAAATCCGCCGCTTCAAGTCCGCATCCGCTGCCCGAAGCGCCGGGATCAGCAGGTCCGCCTCCAGCGAGCGGGTAATCGTCTGCAGCGCCCTATCGTCAAGGCGGCCGAGGTCCTCGAAGGTGAACAGGGTCTCGGACAGGATTTCCGCCGCCGCCGGATCGGCGTCGCCCAGCGCAGCCAGCGCCTCGACTTCGTCCAGTCCGGCCATGTTGATAAGGTCTGCCGCGCGCTTCATGCCACCGAGATCGGTAACCGGCGGCCGCGGCGGCGTGGAACTCATGCGCGCTGACAGTGCAACGTCGAGAGCTTCAAGCGCCGCCGGCAGCACCGGGCCCAGCATCGCCACCCGCCGGACAAGGTCTGGCTGTGTTTCCCGCGGAAGGCAGGCAAGTACCCGGGCAGCCCGCTCCTGCGGCATGTGCGCCAGCACGAGCGCCTGTGCCTGCGGATGTTCGCTCGCGATCAGGCTGGCGACCGCATAGGGCTCCAGCCAGGAGAGCCGCTCGAACAGCGGAGGACGGCCCTTCTCACCCAGACGCTCGATGGCACCGACGGCGCGGTCGCTTCCCAGCGCACCTTCAAGCATGCTGCGCACGCGGCCTGGGCCTTCGCACAGGGCAACGGTATCGGTGGCGATTTCCAGCACTTCGTCGAGTAGCCGATCGACGGTTGCCGGATTGGCCTCTGCAACCGAGAGCATCGCTGCGCCGATGGCATCCACTTCCTCGGGCGAGAGGCGCGAAAGCATGGCCGCCGCCTGTGGCTCTTCGAGCAGCAGCAGGAGCAGCGCGGCCTTTTGAGGCCCGGACAGCGGTTCGGGCACTGCGCGGGTCTCGACGGGGCCGGGCGGAAGAAAGGCCATGGCTCAGCGGCCTCCGCCGGCGGGCACCGGCAACGCGGTTTCCTGTATCGCCGGCGCCACTTCGCGTACCGGTTCGGCGAGCAGGCGGCGGGCGACGGCTGTTGCGCGCGCCGTGTCGGTGGAGGCGATCAGCCGCGCGTCGGCCAGTTTCGCCGCATAGTCGATCAGCCGGGGGTCGGGCTGCTCCGGACCCGGCAGGAGGCCGCCTCCAACAGCCGCGCGCTCTGCTTCCGCCTCTTTCTCCCATTTGCGCAGCATGGGCCGGATCACGAAGAACAGGATGCCGAGGGCGATCAGCGCCACTGCAAGCCACTTCGAGCTTTCGACCACCACCGGCTCCTGCCAGATCGGCACTGCAGAGGAGACCGGCGGCGCGAATGGGCGCGCAACCACTTCCACGCGGTCGCCACGCTCGGTCTCGATGCCGATTGCCCCGGCAACCAGCCGCTCGATTTCGCGGAGCCGCGCTGCGCGCCCGTCTGGTGGGCCGAGCGCCGTGTCATGAATGACGACAGCCGCTGTCATCCGGCGCACCGTGCCGCCGGTGTTGGAGAGCAGCTCGATCGATCGGCCGACTTCGTAGTTGCGGGTGCGGCTTTCGCTGGTCGTCGTGTTGACGGTCGGGCCTGCCGCCTCTGGCGGTGCGTCGGCCTGGACGACTGGTGCGGCCGGCACGACGTTGGTGAGGGCGCCCGGAATGCCGATTGCGCGGGGCTCGGAGGAGGTGCTGCGGCTCTCGCTTTCCGAGCGGACCGAGCCTTCGGGTTCGAACCGCTCCGAGGCGGCTTCGCGCGCCACGAAATCGAGGTCGACACTGACCTGCGCGGTGAGGTTCTCCGGGCCGACAATCGGCCCCAGGAGCGACAATATCGCGTCTCGCGCGCGCGCCTCCAGTCGTGCCTGCAGCGCCACGCGACGGTCTCCTGCGGCATCGCGCCCTCCCGGCTCGCCCGCGAGCAGCCGCCCGGTCTGGTCGGCGATTGCGACATTGTCTGTCGACAGGCCCGGAATGGCACCCGCGACGAGGTGCAGGATGGCGCGCGCCTGCGCGTCGGACAGGGTCCGGCCCTGCGCCAGCGTGACCGTGACCGAGGCCGAGACCGGCGGCCGGTCGCGGACGAAGGGAGACGGTTCGGGCCAGGCGATCAGGACGCGGGCGGCGTCGACCCCGTCGAGGGATTCGATGGCAGCCGCAAGCTCACGCTCCTGCGCCTGGCGCAGCCGCATGCCTTCGACGGCCCGGCTGGTGCCAAGCGGCATGTCGCCGAGCATCTCGAAGGCCCCCGGTGCTGCGCGCGGCAGACCTTCGGCGGCGAGGGCCATGCGCGCGCGGGCATGGTCCTTCGGCGGCACCAGGACGGCGCCGGTACGCGAGTCGAGTTTCACGTCGAAGCCCTGCTTTTCGAGGCTCTGGACAACAGCTGCCTTGTCCGCGTCAGGCAGGCTCGAGAACAGCGCTGTCCGTTCCGGGCCGGAAAGCAGCATCCAGAAAAGGATCAGCAGCAGAAAGCCGACTGAAACGAGCGTCGGCACCAGTGCGCGCCGCATCACGGGATTGCGATCCAGGAAGGCGCGCGGTCGCTCCATGAGAGCGCCGAGACCGCTTGGGGGCTCTGCGAGCGGCTCGGCGATGAGGGCGGGCTCGGCCATGCTACACCGGCATGTTCATGATGTCGCGATAGGCGGAGAGCAGGCGATTGCGGGCCTGCAGCGTTGCCTCGAACGCGATCGACGCCTTTTGCCGCGCCAGCATCACAGATGCGATGTCCTGTGTCTCGCCGCGCTCGTAGGCGGCGGAGGCGGCTGCGCCCTGGCCCTGCAGCGCATTCACCTGTTCGATGGCGCGCGCCATGGTCTGCCCGAAGTCCGGCGCCGCGGCAGCGTTCGCGCCCGAGGGCCCAACCTTGCCAAGTGCCTGTGGCGACAGCGCCTGGGCAAGCGCCTGGTTCCTTTCGAGAATCCGCTGCCTCAGCGACATCACGCCGGCGGCGCCTCCG
>JBKBXK010000042.1:0-12459 GCA_046314095.1 Thermaurantiacus sp.
GGCTGGACCTGAAGGAGCTTGCCTCCGATGCAGCGGCCATGGCCGACACGACTGCGACCGCGGCCGACGCCAACCCGTGCCGCGCCATCGAACAATGCGCCAAGCCCGTCATCGGCGCCATCAACGGCGTTGCCATCACCGGCGGCTTCGAGCTGGCGATCGCCTGCGATATCCTTCTTGCATCCGAGAACGCCCGCTTCGCCGATACCCATGCAAGGGTCGGCATCATGCCCGGGTGGGGGCTGTCGCAGAAGCTCTCCCGGATGATCGGCATCTCCCGGGCCAAGGAACTCAGCCTGTCGGGCAATTTCCTGGATGCGGAAACCGCCGCCCGCTGGGGCCTCGTCAACCGGGTGCTGCCGGCGGCCGAACTGCTTCCCGCTGCAACCGCGCTCGCTGCCGACATCGCCTCCGTCGAGCCGGCCTTCGCCGCTGCCTACAAGCGCCTCATCGACGATGGCTTCGCGCTGCCCTTCGGCGAGGCCCTGCGGCTCGAAACCGGCCGCTCGACGGCCGCCAATGCCGCTGTCACCCCCGATGCCGTCGCAGCCCGGCGCGCGGCGGTGCAGGCCCGGGGCCGGAACCAGGCGGCATGAGCGGCCCGGCCGACCAGGCGCTGCGGGCGCGCGCAGCCAGGGTCATCCCCAACGGCATGTATGGCCACCAGGCAAACCATCTGCTGCCGGCCGCCTTCCCGCAGTTCCTCGTCCGGGCACAGGGCGCCCATGTGTGGGATGCGGACGGCAGCCGCTATCTCGACCTGATGTGTGCCTTCGGGCCCAACCTGTTCGGCCATGGCCATGCCGGAATCGATGCGGCGTTCGCGGCGCAACTGGCCATCGGCGATACCATGACGGCGCCGTCGCCGCTGATGGTGGAGCTTGCCGAGCGGCTGGTCGCCCGGATTGCGCACGCCGACTGGGTGATGTTCGCCAAGAACGGCACCGACGTGACGACAATGGCGATGACGGTCGCCCGTGCCGCCACCGGGCGCCGGGCCGTGCTGGTGGCCGAGGGCGCCTATCATGGCGCTGCGCCCTGGTGCACGCCGGTGAAGGCCGGGACCCTTCCCGAAGACCGGGCGCATGTCCTCACCTTCCGGTTCAACGATCTCGCCGACCTTGAGCGGGCGGCGCAGGCGGCGGAGGGCGATGTCGCAGCCATTTTCGCAGCCCCCTTCCGTCATGATGCCTTCACGGCGCAGGAGGCGCCCGCGCCCGCCTATGCGACGGGCGCCCGCGCGCTTGCGGACCGGCTTGGGGCACTGCTGGTGGTGGACGATGTGCGTGCCGGCTTCCGGATCGCCCGGGATTGCTCCTGGTCGACGCTCGGCGTCGCGCCCGATCTCTCCTGCTGGGGAAAGTGCGTGGCCAATGGCCATCCGCTCTCCTTTCTCGCCGGCAACGACCGGGCGCGCGACGGCGCCGCGCGCATCTACGTCACCGGCTCGTTCTGGTTCCAGGCGGCGCCCATGGCGGCCGCGCTTGCAACGCTCGATCTGGTGGAAGGCACCGACTATCTCGAACGGATCGAGGCCCTGGGCCAGCGGCTGCGTGCCGGGCTTGGCGAGGTTGCGGCCCGCCACGGCCTGCCGCTCGGCCAGACCGGGCCCGTGGTGATGCCGCAGATGCTGGTGGAGGGCGACGCGGATTTCCGCATCGGCTTCGCGCTTGCCGAAGAGATGCTGGGGCGGGGCGTGTGGTGGCACCCGTGGCACAACATGTTCCTGAACGCGGCGATCACGGAGGCCGATATCGACACGGTGATCGCAGCCGCCGATGCAGCGATTCCGGCCGTGCTCGGGCGCCTGCCGCGGCTGCGGCCTCATCCGGGCGTTGCCGCACTCCTCGCCCATGCCGGCGCGGAGGCGGCCTGACAGGGGTTGCAGCCGGGCTGCCGCGGCCGAAATCGGGCGCGGCTTGTGTTGCGGCTTGTGTTGACGGGGGGCAGGGGCAACGCTATGTGCGCGCCTCGCTCACGGGCTGGTCGTAGGGCTGTTGCTCTAAACGCAGACTTCGTGGAAAGGCTTGCCGCCGGAGGCTCTTGGGGCATCCGGTGGTGTTTGCTGCTTCCGGGCCGCCCTGCTGCCTGGCCTTCTGAGCGCGTGAACCCTGTCGCCTCCTGGCAGGCTGGCTGGCCCCCCGGTGTGGCCGGCCCTGCCTGTCATCCGGAGGCTGGTGCGGTTTGCGACGAAACGATTTTGAAAGAAGACGATGCCGACGATCAACCAGCTGGTGCGCCACGGCCGGGAGCCGCAGAAGGCGCGCAACAAGGTGCCCGCGATGGAGGCCTGCCCGCAGAAGCGCGGCGTGTGCACGCGCGTTTACACCACGACCCCGAAGAAGCCCAACTCGGCGCTTCGGAAGGTTGCCAAGATTCGCCTTACCAACGGGTTCGAGGTCATCGGCTATATCCCCGGCGAGGGGCACAACCTGCAGGAACACTCGGTGGTGCTGATTCGCGGTGGCCGGGTGAAGGACCTTCCCGGCGTTCGCTATCACGTGCTGCGCGGTGTGCTGGATACCCAGGGCGTGAAGGACCGGAAGCAGAGCCGGTCGAAATATGGCGCCAAGCGGCCGAAGTAAGAGGTAGAGACTATGCCCCGTCGTCGTCGCCCCGATAAGCGCGAAATCCTGCCCGATCCCCGTTATGGGGACGAGACGCTGTCGAAGTTCATGAACCTGGTGATGCTCCAGGGCAAGAAGTCGACTGCGGAGGGCATTGTCTATTCCGCGCTCGACACCGTCGAGACCCGCCTCAAGCGCGAGCCGCTGCCCGTGTTCCACGAGGCGCTGGAGAATGTGAAGCCGATGGTCGAGGTGCGCTCGCGCCGGGTCGGCGGCGCAACCTATCAGGTGCCGGTGGAAGTGCGTCCGGATCGCGCGCAGGCGCTCGCCATCCGCTGGCTGATCTCGGCGGCCCGCAAGCGCCCGGAAAAGACCATGTCGGCCCGGCTTTCCGCCGAGCTGATCGAGGCCTCGAACAATCGGGGCACGGCGGTGAAGAAGCGCGAGGACACGCACAAGATGGCGGAAGCCAACCGCGCCTTCTCGCACTACCGCTGGTAATCGAACCCCGACCGGAGCCTTTGCCCATGCCCCGCATCCACCCGCTCGAGCGTTATCGCAACATCGGCATCATGGCGCACATCGATGCCGGCAAGACGACCACGACCGAACGGATCCTCTATTACACCGGCAAGTCCTACAAGATCGGGGAAGTGCATGAAGGCACGGCCACGATGGACTGGATGGAGCAGGAGCAGGAGCGCGGCATCACGATCACGTCGGCCGCCACCACCTGCTTCTGGAATGATCACCGCATCAACATCATCGACACGCCCGGCCACGTGGACTTCACCATCGAGGTGGAACGCTCCCTGCGCGTGCTCGATGGCGCGGTCGCGGTGTTCGATGGTGTGGCCGGCGTGGAGCCGCAGTCGGAAACGGTGTGGCGGCAGGCCGACAAGTACAAGGTCCCGCGGATGTGCTTCGTCAACAAGCTGGACCGCACCGGCGCCAGCTTCGAGCGCTGCGTGGACATGATCAAGGACCGGCTCGGCGCCCGTCCGCTGGTCCTCTACCTTCCGATCGGCATCGAGAGCGACTTCAAGGGCCTTGTCGACCTGGTCGAGAACCGCGCCATCATCTGGCTCGAGGAATCGCTGGGCGCCAAGTTCGAGTATCAGGAGATACCGGACGAGCTGAAAGACGCGGCGGCCACGGCGCGCGCCGAGATGATCGAGACCGCCGTCGAGCAGGACGATGCGGTGATGGAGGCCTATCTCGAGGGCCAGGAGCCGGACGTCGCGACGCTGAAAGCGCTCATTCGCAAGGGCACGCTGAACTTCTCCTTTGTGCCCGTGCTCACCGGCTCGGCGTTCAAGAACAAGGGCGTGCAGCCGCTCCTTGATGCCGTTGTCGACTATCTGCCGAGCCCGCTCGACATTCCTCCCGTGCAGGGGGTGAAGCCCGACGGCACGGCCGATGAGCGTCCGGCGGACGACAAGGCGCCGTTCTCGGCTCTGGCGTTCAAGATCATGTCCGACCCGTTTGTCGGCACGCTGACGTTCGCCCGCATCTACTCGGGAACCCTCGAGGGCGCGTCCACGGTCATGAACTCAACCAAGGACAAGCGCGAGAAGATCGGCCGGATGCTGCTGATGCACGCGAACAACCGCGAGGACATCAAGGAAGCCCATGCCGGCGACATCGTCGCCTTGGTCGGCCTCAAGGAAGTGACCACCGGCGACACGCTGTGCGCGCCAAATGCGCCGATCATCCTGGAGCGCATGGAGTTTCCCGATCCGGTCATCGAGGTGGCGGTCGAGCCGAAGACCAAGGCCGACCAGGAGAAGATGGGCATCGCGCTCAACCGCCTTGCCCAGGAAGACCCGAGCTTCCGTGTCACCACCGATCACGAGAGCGGCCAGACCATCATCAAGGGGATGGGCGAACTGCATCTTGAGATCCTCGTCGACCGCATGAAGCGCGAGTTCAAGGTGGAGGCGAATGTCGGTGCGCCGCAGGTCGCCTACCGGGAATCGCTCGCCCGCAAGGTGGAGGTGGACTACACCCACAAGAAGCAGACCGGCGGCTCCGGCCAGTTCGGCCGCGTCAAGATCGTGGTGGAGCCCAGCGAGCGCGGCTCCGGCGTCGCGTTCATCGACGAGGTGAAGGGCGGCAATGTTCCGCGGGAATATATCCCGTCGGTCGAGAAGGGCATCCGCGAGGTTGCGGAATCCGGCTCGCTGATCGGGTTTCCCATCATCGACTTCAAGGCGACCCTGATCGATGGCGCCTATCACGATGTCGACTCCTCGGCGCTTGCGTTCGAGATCACCGGTCGCGGCGCCATGCGTGAAGCCGCGCAGAAATCGGGCATCAAGCTGCTCGAGCCGATGATGAAGGTCGAGGTGGTGACGCCCGAGGATTTCATGGGCGACGTGATCGGCGACCTCAACAGCCGCCGCGGCCAGATCCAGGGCACCGACACGCGCGGCAACGCGCAGGTGATCGAGGCGCTGGTGCCGCTTGCGAACATGTTCGGCTATGTGAACCAGCTCCGCTCCATGACCCAGGGGCGCGCGCAGTACAGCATGCAGTTCTCGCACTATGAGGAAGTCCCGGCGAACGTCGCCGAGGAAGTGAAGGCAAAGCTCGCCTGAGCCGAGCCCGGTTTGACAGCAACGACAGAGCCAAAGAGGACATACAATGGCGAAGGCGAAATTCGAGCGGACCAAGCCGCACGTGAACATCGGTACGATCGGTCACGTCGATCATGGCAAGACCTCGCTCACCGCGGCGATCACCAAGGTGCTGGCCGAGACGGGCGGTGCAACCTTCACGGCCTACGACCAGATCGACAAGGCGCCGGAGGAGCGCGAGCGCGGCATCACCATCTCGACCGCCCACGTCGAGTATGAGACGAGCGAGCGCCACTATGCGCACGTCGATTGCCCCGGCCACGCCGACTATGTGAAGAACATGATCACCGGTGCCGCCCAGATGGATGGCGCGATCCTGGTGGTCTCGGCCACCGACGGCCCCATGCCGCAGACCCGCGAGCACATCCTTCTGGCCCGCCAGGTGGGCGTGCCGGCGCTCGTCGTGTTCATGAACAAGGTGGACCAGGTCGACGATCCGGAAATCCTCGAGCTCGTCGAGCTGGAAATCCGCGAGCTTCTGTCGAAGTACGACTTCCCGGGCGACGACATTCCGATCGTCCAGGGCTCGGCCTTGATGGCGCTGGAAGACAAGAAGCCGGAAATCGGCAAGGAGGCCGTCCTGAAGCTGATGGCGGCGGTTGACGAATATATCCCGCAGCCCGAGCGTCCGCTGGACCGGCCGTTCCTGATGCCGATCGAGGACGTGTTCTCGATCTCCGGCCGCGGCACCGTGGTGACCGGCCGTGTCGAGACCGGCATCGTCAAGGTGGGCGAGGAAGTCGAGATCGTCGGCCTGAAGGACACGCAGAAGACGGTTGTGACGGGCGTGGAGATGTTCCGCAAGCTGCTCGACGAGGGCCGTGCCGGCGACAATATCGGCGCGCTGCTGCGTGGCACCAAGCGCGAGGAGGTCGAGCGCGGCCAGGTGCTGTGCAAGCCCGGCTCCATCAAGCCGCACACCGATTTCAAGGCCGAGGTCTATGTCCTCTCCAAGGACGAGGGCGGCCGGCACACGCCGTTCTTCGCCAACTATCGTCCGCAGTTCTATTTCCGCACGACCGACGTGACGGGAACGGTCGAGCTGCCGGAAGGAACGGAAATGGTCATGCCGGGCGACAATGTCACCCTTGGCGTGAAGCTTATTGCTCCGATTGCCATGGACCAGGGCCTGCGCTTCGCCATTCGCGAAGGCGGCCGGACGGTTGGCGCCGGGGTTGTCTCGGAGATCGTGAAGTAGTAATGAATCTGTAACCGCTCGGCCGCCGATTCTCGTGGCGGCCGGGCGGTTTCCTTTTCACTGCGGAACGGGGCCGGGCGAAATGCCCGGTCGTGCGCCGCGGAAGCAAGAACCGGAACGGCCATGGAAACGCAGAATATCCGCATCAGGCTCAAGGCCTTCGATCACCGGGTGCTGGATCTCGCCACCAACGAGATTGCAGACACCGCCAAGCGCACCGGTGCCGATGTGCGGGGCCCGATTCCGCTGCCGACCCGGATCGAGAAGTTCACCGTGAACCGCTCGCCGCACATCGACAAGAAGTCGCGCGAGCAGTTCGAGGTGCGCACCCACAAGCGGCTTCTCGATATCGTGAAGCCGACGCCGCAGACGGTCGATGCGCTGATGAAGCTCGATCTGGCCGCCGGTGTGGATGTCGAGATCAAGTTGCAGGGCTGAGCCTGCGCGAAACGATGATGGTCATGCCCCCCGGCTTGCGCCCGGGGGCCTCTGAGAGGAAGACGAGATGCGAACCGGCGTAGTCGCCAGAAAGGTGGGAATGACCCGCCTCTTTTCCGAGGACGGGCTGCATGTGCCCGTGACCGTGCTGGCGCTGGAAGGCTGCCAGGTGGTTGCGCAGCGCACGGCCGACAACGACGGCTACACGGCCGTGCAGCTCGGCGCGGGGACCGCCAAGGCGAAGAACCTGAGCAAGCCCGAGCGCGGCCATTTCGGGAAGAGCGAGGTGGCACCCAAGGCCAGGCTCGTCGAGTTCCGGGTCGAGGAGGATGCGCTCATCGAGGTGGGTGCGACTTTGTCCGCCGACCATTTCGTGCCCGGCCAGCTCGTCGACGTGACCGGGGTCACCCAGGGCAAGGGCTTTGCCGGCGCAATGAAGCGCTGGGGCTTTGGCGGTCTGCGGGCCACCCACGGCGTTTCTGTTTCGCACCGGTCGCACGGCTCGACGGGGCAGCGCCAGGATCCGGGCAAGGTGTTCAAGAACAAGAAGATGGCCGGGCACATGGGCGCCCGCCAGCGCACCCAGCAGAACCTCGAGGTGGTTTCGACCGATGTCGATCGCGGCCTCATCTTCGTGCGGGGCTCGGTGCCCGGCTCGAAGGGCGGCTGGCTGCTCGTGCGGGACGCGGTCAAGGGCGCGCGGCCCGAGGACGCGCCGTTTCCCGCCGGCCTCGTTGTGGCCGAGATGCCAGCGGATGCCCCCGCCGAGGTGGTGGAAACCCCGGCCGAGGAGACAGCGGAATGAAGGTCGAGGTGAAAAGCCTGGATGGCAAGAAGGCGGGCAGCATCGAGCTGCGCGACGAGATTTTCGCGCTCGAGGCCCGGCCCGACATCCTGCACCGTGTGGTGACGTGGCAGCTTGAGAAGCGCCGGGGGACGGCGCGCGCCGCCAAGGAGCGGAGCGATGTCAGCCGCACGGGCAAGAAGTTCGGCCGGCAGAAGGGCAGCGGCAGCGCCCGCCATGGCAACCGTGCCGCGCCGCAGTTCATCGGCGGCGGCAAGGCGCATGGCCCGCGTGTCCGCGAGTTCGAACCGTCGCTCAACAAGAAGGTGCGTGCGCTCGGCCTGAAGACGGCGCTTTCGGTGAAGGCGCGCGAGGGCAAGCTCACGGTCGTCGAAAATCTGGTTCTCGACGCGGCCAAGACGAAGGATCTGAAGGCGCGTCTGGAAGAGCTGGGGATCGCCACCGGGCTGTTCGTCGATGGCAAGGCGGTCGACGTGAACTTCGCGCTGGCCAGCCGCAACCTCTACAAGGTGGACGTGCTCCCGGCTGTGGGCGCAAATGTCTACGACATTCTCAATCACGACCATCTGGTGCTGACCCGCGCCGCGGTTGAGGAACTGGAGGCGCGTTTCCATGGCCAAGGCTAAGGCAGCGGCCGGGGCAATCGATCTGCGCCACTTCGATGTGGTGCGGCGCCCGGTCATCACCGAGAAATCCACCCTTGCCGGGGAGCACAACCAGGTGGTGTTCCAGGTCGCCCTCGAGGCCTCCAAGCCCGAGATCAAGGCGGCAGTGGAGGCGCTGTTCGACGTCAAGGTCGTGGGCGTCAACACGCTGGTGCAGAAGGGCAAGACCAAGCGCTGGCGCGGCAAGCCCTACCGCCGGTCGGACTTCAAGAAGGCGGTCGTCACGCTCGCTCCGGGCCACACGATCGACGTGACGACGGGGATCTGAGGCGATGGCACTCAAGAGCTACAATCCGACGAGCCCCGGCCGCCGCGGCCTGATCCTTGTCGATCGCGCGGCGCTGCACAAGGGCAAGCCCGTGAAGGCGCTGACCGAAGGTCTGAAGAAGACCGGCGGGCGCAACAACATGGGCCACGCCACCTCGCGCGGGCGCGGCGGCGGGCACAAGCGGCTCTATCGCGTGATCGATTTCAAGCGGCGCCGCTGGGACGATCCGGCAACCGTCGAGCGGATCGAATATGATCCCAACCGGTCGGCGTTCATCGCGCTCATCACCTATGGCGACGGGACGCAGTCCTACATCCTGGCGCCGCAGCGGCTTGCGCCCGGTGACCAGGTGGTGGCGGGCCGCCGAGTGGACGTGAAGCCGGGCAATGCGATGGAAGTCGGCCAGATGCCGGTTGGCACCATCGTGCACAATGTCGAGCTGAAGCCCGGCAAGGGCGGCCAGCTGGCGCGCGCGGCCGGCACCTACATGCAGATCGTGGGCCGTGATCGCGGCATGGTGATCGTGCGCATGAACTCCGGCGAGCAGCGCTACATCCGCTCGGACTGCATGGCGTCGGTGGGCGCGGTGTCCAACCCGGACAATGCCAACGTCACCCTGGCCAAGGCGGGCCGGGTGCGCTGGATGGGGCGGCGGCCGCTGACGCGCGGTGTCGCCAAGAACCCGGTCGATCACCCGCACGGCGGCGGCGAGGGCAAGACCTCTGGCGGGCGCCACCCGGTGACGCCGTGGGGCAAGCCGACCAAGGGCGCGCGCACGCGCAGCAACAAGGCGACGGACAAGATGATCATCCGGTCGCGTCACGCGAAGAAGAAGAGGTAGCCGATGGCACGCTCCGTCTGGAAGGGTCCGTTCGTGGACCTGCACATCCTGAAGAAGGTGCAGGCCGGCCCGCGCGGCCCGATCAAGACCTGGTCGCGCCGGTCGACCATCCTGCCCGAGTTCGTGGGCCACACGTTCAGCGTCTACAACGGCCGCAAGTTCGTGCCGGTGGCGGTGAACGAGGACATGGTCGGCATGAAGCTCGGCGAGTTCGCGCCCACGCGCACCTTCCACGGCCATGCCGCGGACAAGAAGGCGAAGAAGAGGTAAGATGGGCAAGGAAGCAAACCTGCGGCGGGTCGGCGAGCGCGAGGCGATGGCGGTTGCCACGACTGTGCGCGGCAGCGCCTACAAGCTGAACCTGGTGGCAGGGCTGATCCGCGGTCGGCCGGCCGAGGAGGCGGTGAACATCCTCACCTTCTCGCGGAAGGCCATGGCGGTCGATGTGAAGAAGTGCCTGCAATCGGCGATCGCCAATGCCGAGAACAACCACAATCTCGATGTCGACCGGCTGGTCGTCGCCGAGGCGAGCGTCGGCAAGAGCCTGTCGATGAAGCGCTTCGCCACCCGCGCCCGCGGCCGCTCGAGCCGCATCGTCAAGCCCTTCTCCCGCATCCGGATCGTGGTGCGCGAGACGGAAGGTGAGGAGGCCTGAGATGGGTCAGAAGACATCCCCGATCGGGCTTCGCCTGCAGATCAACCGGACCTGGGACAGCCGCTGGTACGCGGAGGGCGATGAATATGGCCGGCTGCTGCTGGAGGATCTGAAGATCCGCCGGTTCATCATGAAGAGCCACCCGCAGGCGGCGATCTCCAAGGTGGTGATCGAACGCCCCGCCAAGCTGGCGCGGATTTCCGTCTATGCGGCGCGGCCGGGCGTGATCATCGGCAAGAAGGGCGCGGACATCGACAAGCTGAGGAAGCAGCTTGCCGCGATGACCAAGAGCGACGTGTCGCTGAACATCGTCGAGATCCGCAAGCCCGAGATCGACGCGAAGCTGGTGGCGCAGGGTGTCGCCGACCAGTTGGAGCGCCGGGTGGCGTTCCGCCGGGCGATGAAGCGCGCCGTTCAGTCGGCGCTCAGGCTGGGTGCGGAAGGGATCCGTATCACCTGCTCCGGCCGCTTGGGCGGCGCCGAGATCGCGCGCACCGAATGGTATCGCGAAGGGCGGGTGCCGCTGCACACGCTGCGCGCGAATGTGGACTATGCCGAGGCCGAGGCGCACACCGCCTATGGCGTCTGCGGCGTGAAGGTGTGGATCTTCAAGGGCGAGATCCTGGGCCATGACCCCATGGCGCAGGATCGGCTGATGATGGAATCCCAGACATCGGGAGTGCGCCCGGCCCGGTAAGCGACGCGTTCAACCCGCGTCGCCTTATCGGAGGGCTGCTCCCTCGACTGAAGGCGAGACAGGATGCTGCAACCAAAACGGACAAAGTTCCGCAAGGCCTTCAAGGGCCGCATTCACGGGGACGCCAAGGGCGGAACCGCGCTGAACTTCGGCGCCTTCGGACTGAAGGCGATGGAGCCGGAGCGGATCACCGCGCGCCAGATCGAAAGCGCGCGGCGCGCCATCACGCGCCACATCAAGCGGCAGGGGCGGCTCTGGATCCGCATCTTCCCCGATGTGCCCGTCTCCTCCAAGCCCGCCGAAGTGCGGATGGGCTCAGGCAAGGGCTCGCCGGAATATTGGGTGGCGCGGGTGAAGCCGGGCCGCATCATGTTCGAGCTCGACGGCGTGTCGCAGGAACTTGCAGCCGGCGCCTTCGAGCGCGCGGCCGCCAAGCTTCCCATCAGGACGAAGATGGTGGTGCGCATCGAGGCGGAGAAGGAGGCCTGAGATGGGAACATTTGCAGACATCCAGGCGAAGAATGACGATGATCTCGCCCGCGACCTCGCGCAGCTGAAGCGCGAGCAGCTGAACCTGCGCTTCCAGGCGGCCACCGGCCAGCTGGAGAAACCCAGCCGGGTGAAGGAGGTGCGTCGCACCATCGCCCAGATCAAGACGGAACAGACCGCGCGGGCGCATGCCGCCGCTGCGGACAGTGCGGGGAACTGAGATGCCGAAGCGACAACTCCAGGGGACGGCGGTCTCGACCAAGGGCGACAAGACGGTCGTGGTGCTCGTGGAGCGCCGCGTGCCGCACCCGCTCTATGGCAAGATCATCCGTCGCTCGAAGAAATATCACGCGCATGATGCGGGCAATGTCATCCAGGAGGGCGATATCGTCCGCATCGAGGAATGTGCGCCCGTCTCCAGGCTCAAGACCTGGCGGGTCGTCGAGCGGGTGAGCGCGCAGGGGCAGGTGGAGCGTCTGGAGCCCGCCGGCGCCGAGGAAAGGGCAGCCTGACATGATCCAGATGCAGACCAATCTCGAGGTCGCGGACAACTCCGGCGCCAAGCGCGTGATGTGCATCAAGGTGCTAGGCGGCTCCAAGCGCCGGTTCGCGCGCGTTGGCGACACGATTGTGGTGTCGGTCAAGGAAGCCCAGCCCAAGGGCCGGGTGAAGAAGGGCGATGTGCATCGCGCGGTCGTGGTGCGCACGGCCAAGGACGTGCGCCGGCCGGACGGCTCGGTGATCCGCTTCGACAGCAATGCCGCGGTTCTCATCAACAAGAATCAGGAGCCGATCGGCACCCGCATCTTCGGCCCGGTGGTGCGCGAGCTTCGCGGCCGCGGGCACATGAAGATCATTTCGCTCGCACCGGAGGTGCTCTGACCATGGCTGCTCGTATCAGGAAGGGTGATCGCGTCGTCGTGCTCGCCGGCAAGGACAAGGGCCGCGAGGGCGAGGTGATCCGCTCCATCCCCAAGGACAACCGGGTGGTGGTGTCGGGCGTCAACATGATGACCCGCCATGTGAAGCCGTCGCAGGCCGATCCCCAGGGCGGCATCAGGCGCGAGGAAGCGCCCATTCATGTGTCGAACGTGGCGCTGAAGGATCCGTCGTCGGGCCAGCCGACGCGCGTCCGCTTCGAGGAGCGCGATGGCAAGAAGGTCCGCGTGGCGGCAAAATCCGGCGAGGTGATCCATG